>JAUNJS010000512.1 GCA_030533125.1 Eubacteriales bacterium
TCGAAAGTGCAATGCATAAAGCAATCGCCTTTCCGGCAGGCACCTTCAGAGACATCATTCGTTTTCACGGGTTTTACAACAGGTTTTTCATGCTGTCCACACTGAAATAAATCGTCGACGCATTGTGCAGAAGAGCCGCTCTGGAAGAGGGCATCCTCCCCAGCAGTCCCAAAAGAATCAGGCCGCCGTTAAATGCCATAATCCGGCGGTAGTTTCCGTTGATGCGGTCCATCAGGGCATTGCTGAGCCTCCGCAGGACAACCAGCTCCCGCAGGTCATCCGCCGAAATGGTGATGTCCGCGATCTCGCGGGCGATCGCTGCTCCGGCTGCAATCGCGATGCCGGCATCCGCCTCCGACAGCGCGGGGGAGTCGTTGATTCCGTCCCCGATCATGACGACCGTCCTGCCCGCTTCATGCTCCCGCCGGATAAACGCGGCCTTGTCCTCCGGCAGCACCTCCGCGAAAAACGCGTCCATCCCGAGTTTCGAAGCCACGGCCGCCGCAGTCTTCCTGCTGTCCCCGGTCATCATGACGACACGGGAGAAACCGGCCCCGTGCAGATCTTCGACTACATGCGCAGCCTCCTCCCGCACCGGATCCTCGATACAGAGGACCGCCGCCAGCTTCCCGTCCAGCGCCAGATACAGAAGAGAACAGTCATCCGGGAGCGCGTCGAATTTCTGCTGCTCCTCATCCGGCAGCACGCACTTCTCATCTTCAAAAATAAAATGATAGCTCCCGATCAGCGCCCGGACCCCGTCGATCATGCTGGCGATCCCGTGCGCCACCACATATTCCACCTTCGTGTGATGTTCCTCATGGATCAGACCGCGGCGCGCGGCCTCGCGGACCACCGCGTTCGCGATCGAGTGCGGGAAATGCTCCTCCAGACAGGCTGCAAGGCGCAGCATCTCCGCCTCCGGGGAAGCGTCGATTTTTTCTTTTTTCAGGAAATCATCCGCCCCGCCAAACGCAATCACTTCGCGCACACCCGGCGTGGCATACGTCAGCGTACCTGTCTTGTCAAACACGATCGTGTCCGCCCGGGAAACCGCCTCCAGGAACTTTCCGCCCTTGACATTGATCTGGTGGTCGCCGCACTCGCGCATCGCGGAGAGCACACTGATCGGCATGGCAAGCTTCAGGGCACAGGAAAAATCGACCATCAGAAATGACAGGGCACGGGGCGCGCTGCGGGTCAGAAGCCATGTCAGCGCGGTCCCGCCCAGGGACCAGGGCACCAGCGAATCCGCCAGGTGCGCGGCGCGGCTTTCCGTTGAGGATTTCAACTTCTCCGAATCCTCGATCATACGCACGATCTTGTCATAACGCCCGCTGCCAAGCGCTTTCTCGACGCGGAACTCCAATTCGCCTTCTTCCAGCACAGTGCCCGCATACAGATAGGCTCCCTCGGATTTTCGCACCGGAAGAGATTCTCCTGTCATGGACGCCTGGTTGACACTTCCCTCACCGGCCGTGACGATGCCGTCCAGCGGAATGACGTTGCCCGTCCTGACCACGACATGCTCCCCGGGCTTCACGTCGCGGACAGAAACCAGGGCCTCTCCGTCCTCCGTCCGGATCCACGCGCGGTCCACGTTGAGATACATGCGGCGCGCGAGGTCGTCCACGGATTTTTTATGCGTCCACTCTTCCAACAGCCCGCCCGCATCGAGCAGGAACATGACTGATCCGGCAGTGGAATAATCGCCTCGCAAAATGGACACCACGATCGTCGTCGCGTCGAGCACCGGCACCTCCAGCCGCCCCTGCCGCAGACAGCGCACGCCGGCGGCTACATACCGCACTGCTGTCCCGATGCAGAACAGCTTCTGCAGCGGCAGAGGCAGCAGCGCGATCCGCAGCACCCTCCCCAGTGTCATGAAAAACAGCCTGTCCTCATAGACCCGGTTCAGCTCCCGCCCTGTGTGCTCCGGCACCTCGACCGCGGAGCGGTCGTAATCAAACACAGACAGCGCATGGAGAATCTCCTTCCGGACATCAGCGCCCCCATCCCCTTGAAAGCCCGGCAAAGCGTCCGGGGCGGGTCCGCGTTCCGCGCGCGTTCTCCGAACACAGGATTCTCTTTTTTCTCCATAGAGGATCGTCACATCCATCGTGCGCTCCGAGACCGTCACTTTCCGCACGCCGCCGACCGACAGCAGATAGTAGTGCAGCTTGTCCGCCTGCGCGGCTGTCATCCGCCGCTGTCCCATGCGCACCCGCATCCGGCCTCCGGACTCATGTAAAATTCTGCAATTCATCTTTGCCTCCAAACACATTCCGAAATAATGATGTATCCCGGAGTAATGTAAGA
>JAUNJS010000513.1 GCA_030533125.1 Eubacteriales bacterium
GTTTCTTCCTGCTGTCTGTACGATTATCTCTGCCATTTCGATTTCCTCTCCTGTTACTTTTCGGTGCGCCCCTTCTCGTTGGGTCTGATTAGTCATATCTGTTTGCTGGGCGCTGACACTGTGTCAGCAATTACATTATACATCTGTGCTGACAGTGAGTCAATATGAATTTGGGACATTGCTCCGGCCTTTACGGCTGCAGCCGCTCAATTATCTCCAAAAGGAAGGAGGCAATCTTGCGCCGCTGCTTGACGTTGAGATCCCGGGCTGAGCTGGAGTCAGTCCGCTTTGAAGTAAACTCGTTTCAATGACTCCGGCATGGACGCGAACATCATTTCAACGATTGTCTCGGCGGAAGTCAGGTTGTCCTGCAGCACCCACTCCCTCGTCATGCCGACAGCCCCGTAACAGAAGAGGCGGATACTGAAGAGAAGCTGAGTATCCAGCACTTCCATTCCGCTCATTACTTTAGCAAGCTCAACGTATTTGGCGGCGAAGTATTCCAGCATGTACTGCCAGAGGGCGTTTTGTGAAGTATCTTCAAAGGCCCGCTTGTAGAACAGCAGGTCATTCTTCATCTGCTTCATGGCTTCCGCGGCATCGTGCCTGTCAAGGATATTTGTCCTCTCCGCCGACTGGAAGAATATCCATGCCACAAGTTCATATTTGTCTTTGAAATGATAATAAAAAGTCGATCGCTCGATCTCTGCCGCCTGGCAGATTTCCGTAATACGGATCTTGTCGATCGGCTTTTTCTTCATGAGCTTTTTCATTTTTTCTGCTATCCAGAGTTTGGTTCGGTCGGCCATAGATCCTCCCTTTTGTGTGGTGTGTTATGGGTATGCAAATGCAATACAGCCTCGTAATTGCTACAAAAAACACATTATGTGGTAAATTACTACATAATTATAGTTTCGTAGCTGTTCTTTTTCAAGTGAATGTGGCAGATTAGAGTCAGGACAAAAAAAGTCCGATGAAGATGAAATAAGGAGGCAGCCATGGAATTTTTAGAACTGGCAAAGAACAGATACTCAGAGAGATATTTTGATCCAAGACCAATCGAACAGGAGAAGATGGATAAGATCCTGGAAGCGGGACGGATCGTCCCGACAGCCTGCAACTATCAGCCGCAGCATTTTTATGTGATCCGAAGTGAGGAGGGGCTGGCAAAACTCAAGACAGTCACGCACTTTCACTATAACGTGCCGGTAATGATCCTGGTCTGCTATGACATGCGGGAAGTGTGGAAAAACCCCGGCGACCGCTACTATCGGAATTACAATTCCGGTGAGCAGGACGCCAGCATCGCTGCGACGACCATGATGTATGAGGCGGAAGAACTGGGGGTCCATACGATCTGGATCCGCGGATTTGACTCCAAGACAGTTGTTGACACTTTCGGCCTGCCGGAGAATATGATTCCGGTCATGATGCTGGGGCTTGGCTATCCGAACGAGCGGGCGAAGGCCAACGCATGGCACTACAGGAGAAAGCCCATCGATGAGTTCGTGACGGAGCTGTAAAAGATAAGATGTGTCGAAACAGATTTATCATTGTATTTGCAGACAATCTGGTGTAGCCTCCATATAAGGGGGTGTTGATACTATGAAGCTGAAAAATGTACTGATCGTTGTAAAGGATATTGAGCGTTCCCGCCGGTTTTACCGTGATTTATTCGGACTGGAGCGGATTTTGGATAATGACGGAAATATGATTCTGACTGAAGGACTGGTCCTTCAGGACGAAAAGATCTGGAAGAACTTTCTGGAGAGAGATATTAAAAAGGAGAGCAATTCCTGCGAACTGTACTTTGAGGAAAAAGACATTGAAGGCTTTATCGAGCGGCTTGAGCGTTATTATCCCGAAGTAAAATACGTAAATCATTTGATGACGCACAGCTGGGGACAGAAAGTAATCCGGTTCTACGATCCGGATGGTAACCTGATCGAAGTCGGGACTCCGATGTGAGGTAACGATTGATGAAAAAGTACAAGCATACGGTCCAGTACTATGAGACTGACAGAATGGGAATTGTGCATCATTCTAATTATATTAGATGGATGGAAGAAGCACGCATTGATTTCCTGAATCAGATTGGCTGGGGTTATGATAAGCTGGAGGCCGCCGGTGTGATTTCCCCCGTCACATCCGTAGAGTGTAAATACAAGCAGAGTACGACCTTCCCGGACGAGGTTTTTATTAAAGTGCATGTGGAGGCTGTCAACGGAGTCCGGCTGCAGCTCCGG
The DNA here is from genome assembly GCA_030533125.1 of Eubacteriales bacterium. GTDB lineage: Bacteria > Bacillota > Clostridia > Lachnospirales > Lachnospiraceae > CAG-791. The sequence continues at coordinate 2,247 of JAUNJS010000513.1, forward strand.
TACGTGATGGAAAAAGAGGATGGGAAAACTGTCTGCCAGGCAAAATCTGAACATTGTTTTATGGATACGGATG
>JAUNJS010000514.1 GCA_030533125.1 Eubacteriales bacterium
TGGCGGCCCATGCAGCGTTCCCGCGCGGCGGCCCATCCGGGGACCGGCCGGATTACAGTCCGGCGATGCGGAAAAGGGTCGCCTCGGTCACCGCATAGGGAGTCTGGGCGAGTTTCGAGGGACTGGCCAAGGTAGTCCGGATGGATTCCCGAAGGACATATTCGGGGACTTTTTCCGGGCGGCAGGTAGCCTGATAGTAGGCTTCGAGGGAATCTATGTCGGTAAAACCTGCGGTTTTGAGGAGGTAGGAGACTTCCGCGGGATCTGCCTCACGCAGAAAGCCCGGCAGGAAATAGCCGCATGCCTTGCCGTGGGCCATGCGGGTCTCGACCGTAACGGGATAGCTCATGCCATGGGGAATGGCGGTCCCGGTGTGCGCGATCGCCATTCCGGCCATCATGGATGCCAGAAGCATATCATTATAGTTTTCCAGAGACAGAGGAGTGCCGGATAAAATGGCTTCTTTGCTGCGGGCCCAGACGCGGAGTCCGGCATCTACGCACATGCGGGAGAGATCGGTGGCCTTGGTATTGAGCCAGCTCTCGTACATGTGGCAGAGCGCGTCAATGGTTGTGTCACAGATCACGCTGCGGGGAGCGGATCCGAGGTATCTTCCGTCCAGCAGAGCGAGCTGCGGGAATATTTTGTGCGGAATGGAGCCCTTTGTCCGCAGATTTGTGCGGGTGAGGACCGACACGGCGGTCACCTCGGAACCGGTACCGCAGGTTGTCGGAATACACACGACGGGCAGCGCGTCGGAAGCGGCGCTGCTGTCATAGAGGTAGTCGGCGCCGGCGTCCGCGTGGCGGATCATCAGCGCGATTGCCTTGGCCGCGTCCATGGGGGAGCCGCCGCCGATGCCTATGACAAAGTCCGTTCCTTCGGCCACGCCTTTGTCCCGCCCTCTCATGATCGTCTCGACAGAGGGATTTTCCTCCACCTCATTGAAAACAGCCCATTCGACCCCGCGCATGGAGAGTGCCGCCTCTACATCGTCGAAGGATCTGTTTTTGAAAGCGCTGCTTTTGCCGGTCACGACCAGCGCTTTTTTTCCGAAGGAAGCCAGCTCCTTCGCATGTGCTCTCACACAGTTATTTTCACAGTAGACTTTGACGGGAACATGGAAATACATAAAAAACCTCCTGATAAACAGTTGTCTGGAACGGCTCACCTGCGCCGGATGGAGCGGATGCGGATCCCCGGATGCCCAAATGAACATATGGCGGCCGGAATCTTCGTCCGCTTTGTCTATTGTATCATTCCGGGACGCGGGATTCAATGCCGGCAGGCGGCGCGGAAGAGCGGCAGAGATGTTGAAGAGAAAAAATGACTAAGGCAGACGGGAGCCGGTTGCCGGGACTGTATTTTTATTCTAAAATATGCATAATATGCACGAAAAATGCATATTATAGCAAACAGAAGATTGTTTTTGCCGGATTGCCGGGAAGGAATGAAAGAATATTCAGTTTCCTAAACATTTTTCCACAATTGTACATGTTCAATCCAAAAACATTCAAATATAATTCTTATTGGGTTGCATATTGAAAGCAGGGCGTTGCGCAGAGATAAGCGGGAGAGCTTTGATTCTGTCTTTTTCGGAAATATGGAGGAAATTGGATGACGGCTGGAGACGCAAACGCAAGGTTGGAAGGCGCTTTTCTGCAGCTGATTAAAGAAAAGCATTTCGCGAAAATCACAGTGAATGATATTGTCGAAAAAGCCGGTGTGCACCGGAATACTTTTTATTATCATTATCAGAGCATCCCGACGATGCTCAGTGAAATGTGCAGAAAAAAAGCGGAGGAGATTATCTCGCAAAATAAAAGCGCGCAGAATCCGACAGAATGTATACTGCAGATTGTGCAGTATTCCAGAGACTACAGATCGATGATTCTGCATGTATACGAATCCGAGGCAAGGGGCATCCTTCTGAATTACGCGCGCCGGATCGGTTATTCCGCGATCGAGACATATCTCGATAACGCGACGACAGGAAACGCGGTCAACCGGCACGACAGGGAGGTTATGGTCCGTTTTTATACGGCAGGAGTGATTGGCGTGTGGACAGACTGGGTTGAAGAAGGGATGGAATCGGATCCCTCGGAAGACTTTATCCGTATCTGCAGAATTCTTGAGAAGACCTCGGCAGATATTTTCTCGGAGTAATTGTGATAATTGTGATATGGATGATATGGAAATGATTTGTGCGGCAGGAGCTGTCAGGGATCGGGTGCTTTCAGTGATCAGGGACTGTCATGGACCGGAACTGTCAAAGAGCAGGAATTGTTTGTGATCAGAAAGTGTTTGTGATCGGGA
>JAUNJS010000515.1 GCA_030533125.1 Eubacteriales bacterium
CGGATTAACACCGAAACAGGACTGCCCTCGGAATAAACCGGAACCAGGGGTGCGGTCGGAAGAACGGAAACTAGAGTTGTCGTCGAAAAAAGGGGAGGATCCCGGATCGGGATCCTCCCCTTTGTGAAGTTTCTTTCGCGTTAAACAGGTTTTCCGCGCCGTACCTGCGAGAGTACTGCCCGGTGAGGGCGCGCGTAAACACGTCTGCGTACAGCGGGGCGGTACAATCGCTCCCGTCCGGTGTTTATACGATTCCCTGTGCCTCCATGGCTGCAAGGACCTTCTCGAAGCCGGCGATGTTCGCGCCTGCCACGTAGTTTCCTTCCATGTCATACTTTCTGGCGGCATTGCTGATGTTCTTGTAGATGTTGGCCATAATGCCCTGAAGCCTCTGGTCGACCTCCTCGAAGGTCCAGTGCAGACGCTCGGAGTTCTGGCTCATTTCCAGCGCGGAGGTGGCCACGCCGCCGGCGTTGGAAGCCTTGCCGGGGACGAAGAGGACGCCGTTCTTCTGCAGATACTCAGTCGCCTCCATCGTAGTGGGCATGTTCGCGCCCTCACAGACGGCATAGACGCCGTTGGCGACGAGCGCCTTCGCGTCTTCCAGAGCCAGCTCGTTCTGGGTCGCGCAGGGAAGCGCTACATCGACTTTGACGGTCCATACGCCCTTGCCCTCGTGGTAAACGGCGTTCGGTTTCTCGGCCTTGTACTCGGTCAGGCGCGCGCGGCGGATTTCCTTGACATCCTTGAGCAGTTCGACATCGATGCCGTCGGGATCATAGATCCAGCCGGTGGAATCGGAGCAGGTCACGACCTTCGCGCCGAGCTGCTGTGCCTTCTGGATCGCGTAGATGGCGACATTGCCCGCGCCGGAGACGGCGACAGTCTTGCCTTCCAGGCTGGTGCCGTGATCTTTCAGGAGCTCCTGGGTCAGGTAGACGAGACCGTAGCCGGTCGCCTCTGTTCTCGCCAGAGAGCCGCCGTAGGTGAGGCCCTTGCCGGTCAGGACGCCCTCGTACAGGCTGGTGATTCTCTTGTACTGGCCGTACAGGAAGCCGATTTCACGGCCGCCCACGCCGATGTCGCCGGCGGGAACATCCGTGTCCGCGCCGATATGACGGAAAAGCTCTGTCATGAAGCTCTGGCAGAATGCCATGACCTCGCGGTCGGACTTGCCCTTGGGATCGAAGTCGGAACCGCCCTTGCCGCCGCCGATCGGCAGCCCGGTCAGGGAATTCTTGAAGATCTGCTCGAAGCCGAGGAACTTGATGATGCCCAGATTGACGGAAGGATGGAAGCGAAGGCCGCCCTTGTACGGGCCGATCGCGCTGTTAAACTGTACGCGGAAACCCTGGTTGACCTGCACCTGGCCTTTGTCGTCGACCCACGGCACGCGGAACATGATGATTCTCTCGGGGCAGGTGATGCGCTCGAGGAGCGCTTCCCTGCGGAACCTGTCCTCGTCTGCCTCGATCACGACGCGGAGGGACTCCAGGACTTCCTTGACAGCCTGATGGAACTCGGGCTGCGCGGGATTCTTCGCAATGACCTTCTCCAGAACTTCATCAACATAAGACATAAAACATACCTCCTTGAACCTGGTGTATCGCAACGGGATTGTATGCAAAAAGATAAAAAGTGCATTTTTGTATACAATTATCAGGCTGCTTTTTATCCGAGAACCGGCCGCTCCCCGGGGGGGGATCCTGTAAAAATAGCTAAAATAGAGGCCGAATCTCTATGAAAAATGCTACGCTAAGCATTATAATGCTATATTCGCCATACGACAAGAGGAAATTTACAAGATTTTTGAAAAAATCGAAAAAACATTTCAAGACAATGATTGCATAATTGTATACAGTTATACGATTATTACGATAAAACGGGTGCTTTCTCCATAAAGGAGAATCAAAAAGACGGCTCCTTCTGCCCGGAAACGGGACAGCAGGAGCCGTCTTCTTCAGTTTGTGCTCTGTCAGGGGACATGGACCGCAGCAGGCGGTCATCACACGTTATACGGTGTGCGCAGAGGTTCATATCATTCACACCGGAAAGCCTGCCGGGGAGTCCGTGTGCTGTCCGGGCGCGGAGCGCGGAGGGGCTCATTGCTGACGCGGCTTCCGGGAAACAGGCAGGCGGGATTAAGCGCGGAGCGCGTAGGATTCACAGGAGCTGAATGCCTTTTTCAAGAAGGTATTTTTCAGTCTCGGGCGGCCACAGGGAGGACTGGACCTCGCCGATGTGCGCCTTGCGCAAAAAGAACATGCAGATGCGGGACTGTCCGATGCCGCCTCCGATGGTGAAGGGGAGTTCGT
>JAUNJS010000158.1 GCA_030533125.1 Eubacteriales bacterium
TGAATACAAAACAAAAACAGTTGAAATGCTGTCACTATTTTATAAATTAACTGTTAGAACACGATGCAGATGTTTACTAAAATAGTAACAGACAAATACTGGCTTCAGATTGTCAGAGGTCGGCGCGGGAGCGCCGCCGGCCTCCATATTCTCATGGAAACACGGCTGCGGCAGATGCGTCGCAGGGTTATCTGCGGCAGCGGGTAAAGGGGGAGATATGGCTTTTGCGCTCGAAAATGTTAGGAGGTGAAGCATATGAGCAGTTCTTCTGCGGCGAGACAGAGAATATTCTCTCTGCTCGATGAAAACAGCTTTGTCGAGATCGGCGCCGGTGTCCGTGCGAGAGCAACGGACTTCAACCTGAATCCGGCGGGGACGCCCTCCGACGGCGTCATCACCGGGTACGGCGTGATCGGGGACAGGCTTGTCTATGTCTACAGCCAGGATGCCTCTGTGCTGGGCGGGAGCGTCGGCGAGATGCACGCGAGGAAGATTGCCGGAATCTACGATCTGGCGATCCGGACGGGCGCGCCGGTCATCGGTCTTCTGGACAGCGCGGGCCTGCGCGTGCAGGAAGGAATGGATGCCCTTGACGCTTTTTCGCAGATGTACAGGCAGCAGGCGAAGGCTTCCGGGGTCATCCCGCAGATCACGGCCGTTTTCGGCCGCTGCGGCGGCAGCCTGGCAGTCTCTGCCTCTCTCTCGGATTTTACCCTGATGGCGGAAGGCGCGCAGCTGTTCGTCAATGCGCCGAACACGCTTGCGGGCGTCCACGAAGAGACAAACAACACCGCGGGCGCGGCAAGCCGCGCGGAGGCGGGATGTGTGGACTTTGTCGGAAACGAGGACGAAGTAATCGGGAAGGTTCGGGAGCTGGTTGGAATTCTGCCGTCCAATTTTGAAGATGATCCCTGCGAGGAATGTGAAGACGAAATGAACCGTGACTGCCCTGATGTCGCATCCTCGATCGCGGATCCCGCTGCTGTTGCGAAGCAGACTGCCGACGACGGCGTGTTTGTGGAGCTCAAGGAAGCGTTCGCGAAGGATATGGTGACAGGATTTGCCCGTTTCGGCGGCACGCCGGCGGGTGTCATCGGGAACAGGGAGCAGTTGATGACAGCGGACGGCTGCGGAAAAGCTGCCGAGTTCATTCGCTTCTGTGACGCCTTCGGGATTCCGGTCATCACGCTGACAAACGCGACCGGCTTTGCGAGGGATATTGAAGACGAGAACCGGATCGGTCTCGCCGCCGCGAAGCTTACTTCCGCGTTCGGCAGCGCGACAGTCCCGAAGATCAACGTGATTACCGGCAGCGCGATCGGCGGCGGGTACGCGGTCATGAACCCGAAGGGTACAGGCGCCGACCTGACGCTCGCCCTTCCCGGCGCGAAGATCGGCGTCATGGACGCGGCCATCGCGGCGCGTGTCCTTGCCCCGAACGCGGACAAAGCGGAGTTTGAACAGACGAAGAAGAGCTATGAACAGCTGCAGAACAGCCTCGAAGGTGCTGCCGCGCGCGGCCTGGTAGACCAGATCGCGGAGCCCTCCGATCTGCGCCGCTACATTATCGGCGCGCTGGAGATTCTCTACACCAAGCGTGAGCAGATGCCGGCGAGGAAACACAGCAGCAAATAAGAAAGGGGGACAGGCATGTCATTAATAAAAGAGGCCGGCCTTAATACCCTGTTGGGCATGGGGATGACCTTCCTGGTCCTGATCTCGCTGTCCCTGATCATTGCCCTGTTCGGCAAGATCCTGAACGGTGGTTTTGAAAAAAAGCCTGCCGCGCAGGCGAAAGGTCCGCAGAAACCGGCCGCTCCTGCACCGGAGGCGCAGACGAAAGCTGCTCCGCCCGTGGAGGAAGCGCAGGAAGCGGCTCCCGCTGCCGCCGGAGAGAATCCGGATCTGATCGCGGTCATCTCGGCAGCTGTCGCAGCCTATGAGGATGTCGGTGTCTCTCCCGAGACCGTCGCCGTGATCGCGGCCGCTGTCACAGCCTACGAAGGCGGAATGACCATCGCCGAGAAGGCGGGCGTGAGCGGATTTGCCGTCCGCAGGGTTCGCAAGTCCAGAAAACGCATCGCGTAAATCCGGACTGCCGGGACAGTTTCCGCCCCGTCACAGTACCGGAGCGGAAATGACGCCGGATCAGAACAGATTAATCTACAGACATTTTTATCTGGACAATTGATTGTATTTCATATATTTTTGTTATACTGATTATTTTTATCATTATAAAGAAAGGGTTGAATATCATGAAGAACTATACGATCACTGTTAATGGCGTAGCGTATGCAGTTACTGTCGAAGAGAACGGCGCGGGCGTGGCTCCCGTGATCAGCAGTGTGGCTCCCGTGGCAATCCCCGCTCCCGTGGCGGCTCCGGCTCCCGCGGCGGCAGAACAAGGTGATCGAATCTCTGGAAGACGGCGCAGCGGCAGCCGGCGGCGCGAACAAGCTTGAGGCGGGCGCTGCAGGCAAGGTCTTCAAGATTGAGGCGAAGGTCGGCCAGTCCGTGAGCAAGGGCGACACAATCATCGTCCTCGAAGCCATGAAGATGGAAATCCCGATGGTTTCTCCTGTGGACGGCACGATCGCTTCCATCGACTGCGCTGTCGGCGATGCTGTTGAGGCCGGCGATGTCCTTGCAACCATCGACTGATTGAGGACAGGACAGTGAATTGGGATGCAGAAAACCGCGGATTCACGGACTGCGCCTGACCGCAGCGCGCTGCGCGGCGCATCTTCACGGATTCCCGGATTTCTGCACGCACACCTGCCTGCGGGTCCCGAAAAAGACCCGCGGATCTAATGGAGGCATCGAATGGATTATATTGCTAATACATTGTCCAACCTGGTGCACCAGACCGCCTTCCTGAGCCTGACCTGGGGAAACTACCTCATGATCATTGTCGCGTTCGTCTTTCTCTATCTGGCGATCGCGAAGGATTTTGAGCCCCTTCTGCTCGTGCCGATCGCATTCGGTATGCTGCTCGTCAATATCTACCCGGATATCATGGCGAAGCCTACGGCCGACTCTGCGGGCGGACTTCTGTACTATTTCTTTACCCTTGATGAATGGGCGATCCTGCCGTCCCTGATCTTCATGGGTGTCGGCGCGATGACGGACTTCGGACCGCTGATCGCGAACCCCATGAGCTTCCTGCTCGGCGCGGCTGCGCAGTTCGGTATTTTCTCTGCGTATTTCGGCGCTATCGCGCTCGGCTTCAACGGCAAGGCGGCAGCGGCAATCTCCATCATCGGCGGCGCGGACGGCCCGACTTCCATCTTCCTGTGCTCCAAGCTCGGCCAGACGGAACTTCTGGGACCGATCGCGGTCGCGGCGTATTCCTATATGTCCCTCGTTCCGATCATTCAGCCGCCCATCATGCGCGCGCTGACGACGGACAAGGAGCGCAAGATCAGAATGTCGCAGCTGCGTCCCGTTTCCAAGCTTGAGAGGATCCTGTTCCCGATCGTCGTCACAGTCGTCGTCTGCATGATCCTGCCCACCACGGCTCCCCTTTGCGGCATGCTGATGCTCGGAAACCTCTTCCGCGAGTGCGGCGTCGTCCGTCAGCTGACCGACACGGCGTCCAATGCCCTGATGTACATCGTCGTCATCCTGCTGGGCACATCTGTCGGCGCGACCACCAGCGCGGAGGCATTTCTCAATGTCACGACCCTCAAGATCGTCGCCCTCGGTCTCATCGCCTTCTCCTTCGGCACGGCGGCCGGCTGCATCTTCGGCAAGATCATGTGCGTCGTGACCGGCGGCAAGGTCAACCCGCTGATCGGCTCCGCAGGCGTTTCCGCTGTCCCGATGGCGGCGCGCGTCTCGCAGAAGGTCGGCGCGGAATATGACCCCTCGAACTTCCTGCTTATGCACGCCATGGGACCCAACGTCGCGGGCGTCATCGGCACTGCGGTCGTCGCGGGCGTGTTCATGGCCGTGTTCGGAATTGTGTAAGATTGTTGTGTGTTGGCAAAAGTGCTTTTGCGATATAAAATAGATACGGCAAAGCACCCCGACAACATACACGCGAAGCGTTTCTACAGTATTTTGACAATATCAAAACAGGAATACGGAAAGAGCGCATCCATAGGAGACATGTGAAAAATGAGTAAGAATCCGGTTAAAATTACAGAGACCATCCTGCGCGACGCGCATCAGTCCCTGATCGCGACCAGGATGCCCACCGAGGAGATGCTGCCGATCATCGGAAAGATGGATGAGATCGGCTATAACTCCGTCGAGTGCTGGGGCGGCGCGACCTTTGATTCATGCCTGCGTTTCCTCAAGGAAGATCCCTGGGACCGTCTCAGGAAGCTCCGCGACGGTTTCAAGAAGACAAAGCTTCAGATGCTGCTCCGCGGGCAGAACCTTCTGGGCTATATCAACTATCCCGATGACGTCGTCGAGTATTTTGTGGAAAAATCCATCGCCAACGGCATCGACATTATCCGTATCTTTGACTGTCTGAACGACCTGCGCAACCTCGAGACCGCGGTGCGCGCGACCAAGCGCGAGGGCGGCCACGCGCAGATCGCCCTGGCTTATACGCTCGGCGAGGCCTACACGGATGAGTACTGGGCGGATATCGCGAAGCGGATCGAGGACATGGGCGCGGATTCCATCTGTATCAAGGATATGTCCGGCCTCCTTCTGCCCTACCCGGCAGAGAAGCTGGTCCGCACGCTGAAGGCATCCACCAGCCTTCCGATCGACCTGCATACGCACTACACCTCCGGCTGCGGCTCCATGACCTACCTCAAGGCGGTCGAGGCGGGCGTCGATATCATCGACTGCGCCATCAGCCCCTTCGCGCTGGGCACCTCCCAGCCCGCGACCGAGGTCATGGTCGGTGCCCTCGAAGGCACGGACCGCGACACAGGCCTGTCCCAGACAGCCCTCAAGGAGATCGCGGATTACTTCACGCCTTACCGCGACCAGTGCCTGGAAAGCGGCCTTCTCTCCACGAAGGTTCTGGGCGTCAACATCCGTACGCTCCTGTATCAGGTGCCCGGCGGAATGCTCTCCAACATGGTGAGCCAGCTTGCCGAGCAGGGCGCCGCGGACAAGCTGACGGATGTTCTGGAAGAGGTCCCGAGGGTCCGCAAGGACCTCGGCGAGCCCCCGCTCGTCACTCCTTCCTCCCAGATCGTCGGCACGCAGGCTGTCCTGAACGTCCTCATGGGCGAGCGCTACAAGATCGCTCCCATGCAGACGAAGGATCTTGTGGCCGGCAAGTACGGCCAGACCCTGCTTCCCATGAATCCCGATGTGGTGAAGAAGGTTCTCGGCGACGGCGAGCGCATCACCTGCCGTCCGGCGGACCTGATCGGCCCCGGCCTCGCGAAATACGAGAGCGAAGTCGCCCCCTGGAAGCAGCAGGATGAGGATGTCCTGTCCTATGCTCTTTTCCCGCAGGTGGCTGTCGACTACTTCAAGTACCGCATGGCACAGCAGGAGGGTGTTGACCTCACCAAGGCGGATACCGCGGACGGAGCCTATCCCGTATAAGGCGGCAGCTCCGGTACACCGGTTTGCGGCGGCGGTTCTCCGCGCGCGGCAAAATCCATAGAGTGCATGAAAGGCCTGCCGTCGTCCGCGTTAAGCGGACACAGCAGGCCTTTTTCTTCTTCATCGCCCGGAGCTCCCGTGTGATCGGCTGCGGGAGCTGCGTAAGCAGCAGAGCAATCCGTAGAGCTTTTACTCCCTGGTGGAGGCAGTTTACTGAGGTTAGTATCATGAGCAGACTCTCGGAAATCAGGATTGCGGGGTTTCCGCTTCCTTTATATCTGGGTATTCTGGCGGTGCTGTACGCGTGCATGGTCATCGGATGCGTGCCCGACGGGATCGTCGGGGGACTTCTGCTCCTGATGGTGATCGGCGCGGGCCTGGATACACTGGGAAAGACGATTCCTGTGGTGCGGACATACCTGGGAGGATCTGTGGCCTGTATTCTGGGTGGCGCGGTGCTTTCGTCGGCCGGACTGATCCCGCAGGGCGCGCTCGAGACAGCGGACCGCTTTGTAAATGACCAGGGGTTCCTCATCTTTTATATCGCGGCGCTGATCTGCGGAAGCCTGTTCAATATTGACCGGGACCTGCTTCTTCGCGCGACGGCGAGGATCCTGCCGACCGCGATCATGGCCCTTGCGGCCGGCGGTCTTACGGTGGGGCTGCTGGGCATGTGTATGGGGCACAGTTTTCTCGAAGGGATCCTGTATATCTTTGTCCCCATGACGAGCGGCGGCATGACGGCGGGGGCGGTGCCCCTCTCCTCGATGTACTCGCAGGTGCTCGGGCAGGACGCGGGGGAGATCCTGACCAGGATCGCGCCGGCGACCGTGCTGGGAAACGTGATCGCGATCGTCCTTGCGGCGCTTGCGAATAATTTCGGGAGGAAGCACCCCCGGCTGACCGGGAACGGGCAGCTGATCAACGACGGAAAGCCCGTCGAAAAGCGTCCGCCCGCGAAGCTGTCCTTCGCGAATCTGGCCACCGGTCTGATCATTTCACTGGCGTTCTATCAGGTTGGAGAGCTGTTCCACACGTTCTGCGGGGTGGTGCCGACCTACGCGTGGATGATCATCCTTGTGGTCGCGGTAAAATCCCTGCGGATCCTGTCAGAAGAAATGGAGAACGCCGCCAGGGCGTGGGGGGAGTTTGCCATCTACAGCTGGACGGCCGCTTCCCTGACCGGGATCGGGATCACGCTGATCGACCTGGACACGATTATGACGCGCATGACGCCCCTTTATTTTCTGACGGTGGCCGCTGGCGTCGCGGCCATTACGCTGACGGCGGGGTTCGCCGGGGCGAGGCTCATGGGCTTTTATCCACTGGAATCCGCCATCGCCGCGGGCATGTGCACGACCAATATGGGGGGCTCGGGGAACGTGGCGACGCTCTCGAGCGCGGAGCGGATGGAACTTCTGCCCTTTGCCCAGATCGTGACACGCTCCTGCGGCGCGCTGATGCTCACGCTGGGGGGGATTCTCATCCGCCTGCTGGCCTGACATCCCGCGCGGACGCCGCGGTTTCCGGCCCGGAAGCCGGTGGATTTACGCCCCGGAGCCCCGGACGTCCCGGAGGATGGATTGCTTTAGCGCCTGTAGGAGCCGTTAAAGCGGGTCGTGTGGAAAAACAATCCAGATCGGCATGTTCGAAATGATGGGCATTGTCGTCCTGGTTATCT
>JAUNJS010000159.1 GCA_030533125.1 Eubacteriales bacterium
TGACGGCACGTACAGATATACGCATTCCCCGAATACTTATATTCGCGTGCATGTCATCCCGGCGCCTGCGCCAAGAAGACCTTCGGGTTTTGGGGGGGGCGGCTCACGAGGGGGCGGTTCCAGGAGCAGCGGTTCCAGCGGAGGCGGGCATCGCAGCGGCGGATGCGCCTGTGCCTGCGCAAGTTCCTGCGCGTGTGCCTGTGCCTGTGCGTGTGCCGGCGGCGGAAGGGCCGGCTGTTCGACGAAGGATTTTTACAATACGAAGCTGAAACTGGAATATTTTGACGAATAATAAACAGAGCGCTCCCGCGGCCGCGGGGGCGCGTTTTTTTCTCATTCTTTATGTCCTGATTTTTCTTCGCGCATAAAAACTGCCGGTTAAGTACAGGTTATTATTATACTACGGGTTCAATGACAGAACGGAGTGCAGGGATTACAATACAAAAAAACTGTTCCTGCGACCGGGGATGTTCAATTCTATATCAGTCTGATTCTACATCAGGCGGACGATCTCCTGACGGTTCGCCGGCCGCGGCAGCATGATATTGTTGACGCTTACGGGCATTTGTGATCTGGAGAACAGCTGCGCAGCACATACGAAGGAGGCCATCATGATCTATCTTACAGGTGACACACATGCGGATTTTCGCAGATTCAGCACGCGTATTTTCCCTGAACAAAAGAACATGACAAAGGAAGACTATGTCATTATTCTCGGTGACTTCGGCGGCATCTGGAGCGGCGATCCGCAGGACCGGACAGAACAATACTGGCTCGACTGGTTTGAGGACAAGAGCTTTACAACCCTGTTTCTGGACGGAAACCACGAGAACTATGACCGGCTCGACACATATCCGGTCAGGGAATGGAATGGAGGAAAGGTGCAGGAGATCCGTCCGTCGATCCTGCATCTCATGCGGGGGCAGGTTTTCCGGCTGGCAGGAAAATCATTTTTCGTTTTCGGCGGTGCCGGGAGCCACGATATCGCGGACGGTATTTTTGAAGCGGATGATCCGGAACTCCGGAGGCTGCAGAGGCTGAAGGCAAAAGGCCACCCTTACTATCAGAACAGACAGTACCGGGTGAACCACGTCAGCTGGTGGGAGCGGGAGATGCCTTCTGAAGATGAAATGCAGGAGGGGCGCGAAAATCTTGAAGCAGCCGGATGGACAGTTGATTACGTGCTCACGCACTGCCTGCCCGGCAGCCTTCATCTTGAAATCGGCGATGGAAATTATAAACCGGATTCCCTGACGGATTATCTGGAAAAGATCCGCAGCCGTTGCAGATACAGATGCTGGTTCTGCGGCCATTACCATTGGGATCACAACATCTCCGAGCGGGAAAAGATTCTATATAATCAGATCACAAGGATCGTATAAAGCATATAAAACATATAAAACAGCGGACGGCACCTATTTCTTCACGCAGCACATAACAGATATACGCACGCAACAGACATCCAGCACAAAACAGACGCCGGAGGAGGCATTCGTTCGAATGCATTCTCCGGCGTCTTCTATGTGCTGCTTTCAGATCTTCCGCGTTCAGCAGTGTAATGCAGCGGAAACGGCTGTTTCCCGATTGGATTACAAACAGATGTGGAAACCCGTATTTTACGATATGAATTTTACTGCTGTGCCGTAGGCCATGACTTCCGCGGCGCTCTGCATGACGGAGGCAGAACTGTAGCGGATCGCTACGATGGCGTCCGCGCCCATGGCCTCCGCCTCCGCCACCATGCGCTTCGTGGCGAGGGCGCGCGCGTCATTCATCATCTCGTTGTAACGGGTGAGCTCTCCGCCGACGAGGGTCTTCAGCCCGGCGCCGATATCACGCACCGCATTCACGGTCTGGATCGTGCTCCCTTTGACCAGACCGAGGGTTTCCAGCTCTTTTCCATGGATGCTTTCAGTAGTTGTCAAGATCATCTTCTTCACCGCTCCTTATCTCCCGAATACGGGTATACAAAGTGTAAATGCTTCCGATTCCAAGCGCCGCCAGCGGCACTGCGAACAGGATCGCGACGGGTTCCGCGGATGCCGCCTGCAGCAAGGATGCGAAGTATACGAACAGGTACAGCAGAAACAGGACTGTTATGATGACCGGCGCAATCATTTTTTTACCATGAGGGGTCATATCAGAATACCTCCTTTCGCGCGCGGCAGATACGTCAATGGCGGCGAACCGCCCGGCACTAGAGACCGAATAATTCCTTTCGCGCGCGGCAGGTACGTCAATGGCGGCGAACCGTCCGGCACTGGAGGCCGGACACTTCCCTTTCACGCGCGGCAGATACGTCTCGTGCAGGCATGTGGACGGGCAGAAAGACTGCAGTCAGGCGGGCCTTCTCGCAATCAGGATGATCCCTATAAGCAGCAGGACCGGCAGGATGTCAAACACGATTCCGATCACGGTTACTGCCAGGAAGATCGAGATGATGAATCCCAGACCGCTGAAGAGCCAGCCGAGCAGGCGCAGTCCGGCACCAAAAATAAATCCGACAATTTTCAGAAAAACAACCAGAATAATAATAGCCATAAGAGTGATCATGGATTCCTCCCTTTCCGCCCCTCCCGGGGCATTAAAAAAGACTCTTATCACAACCGGCAGTTTTCTGCCGCGACTGTGATAAAAGTCTTGCTGTCTCAATTGCCCGAGGGGTTTGCCCCTGTCCTGACGGGTGGGATTCCGGCGCCGGCGCCGTTCAGCTACTCCCTTTTATCTCCGAAGGATTCTGCCGTGTCTGCTCTGCATCTCCCTTCGTTGATAGAACAATAGCACAGGGAAGAACTGTATGCAAGATTCATTGATTAAGAATCAGTAAACTTATCGTGAATTTTTTTCATCTATTATTCCGGCTGTAAGGGACACAAAGCAGGATTCTTGTGATAGAATAGTGCCGGACATGTATCTGACGTCCGGATTGTACCGCCGGAGCGCCCGGGTGCTCCGGCTTTTCCTCTGTATTCCTCTGTATTTGCGAAAGGAGCAGCCTCTATGTGGTTTAATCCTAAATCCCGTGTATTCATCGTCTGGATCGTCATGCTCTTTCTCGTTGCGATCGTCTGTTTTAAATCAGGAGCGCTCACAAACGGCGTCCTCTGCGCGGTATTCGGCGCGATCGGCTTAAGAATGTACTTGAAAAGCAGGAGAGAATAGGCGGTTGATAAAACGCGCTTTATGCACTGCGGTTACTTTCGGCCGGCAGATGTAGTTTTCGCAGTGCTGCGTTGTCTTTGAGCCGAATGTATGCACTGCGGTTACTTTTGGCCGGCAGATGCAGGCCGCCGATCTGTCCGTTCATCCGGGCAGCGGCATTTTCAAAAGGAGATTGTTTTTATGTATTGCGCAAACTGTGGCAGCTATAACAAAGACGGCAGCAGATTCTGCACGAACTGCGGCGCCCCGCTCGCGGCGGATTCTTCCGCGTCATCCTATGGCGCCGGCCCGGCCGGGAGCGCTCCCGGCTTTTCCGGATACAGCGGATCCGGTTACGGACAGGGAGAAGGAGAGTACCGGAGTCCCGCCGGTGTGCGGATCCTGCGCAGCGTTGCCGGCTCGCCCCTGTTCCTGGTGGCTGCGATCGCCTTTACCGCGACGATCATCGCCGGTTATTTTGCGCGCATTACCCTCGCGGATATTCAGTACGGCATCAGCCAGGCCTCGGAGTACCTTCAGCAGCTCGGCATCAGCGAAGAAGATCTGCAGGAGCTGATGGACGCCATCAACATAGAGACTGTTACAGGTCCCGGCAGTTTCCTCACCTATCTGGCGTCGCACGGTCTGTCCATCCTGACTGCACTGGGTCTGTTCCTTACCTGTGCCGCCGCGAAACGGGACGACGACAGCACCTTCCCCGCCTCGGGACTGACGGTTCTGCAGATTGTGTCCGTCATCAATTTCGTCATTTTTATCCTTGTGAGCCTGGCTGTTCTGCTCGGACTGGGCGTCGGAGGCTTCTGGTTCGCGTCCAGCTATAACGCGTCCGGCTATAACGATGAACGGACTACTATTCTTGCGATCGTCGCCGTCGTCCTGGTTGTCGTATTCCTGGTTCTGCTGTTTCCCTTCCTGTATTTCAAGAAAATCGTCGGAATGCTGGGATCGGCCAAAACAATGGCGGGCGGGCAGAAGCCGAAGCGGAACGGGTCTGTTTACGTCGCAGTCATCCTCCTGATTTCCGCGGTTTATTCGTTCTGTTCAGCGATTGGGGGAAACACCTCGGGATTCCTTGCCGCCACCGCCGCGTCGAGGATCAACTCCGCCGTTCAGGCTGTTTCCAGCCTCTGCTTCGCCCTGCTCATTTTCTCCTTCCGGAAAAAATGCCGGGAGGAAGGATACTGACACCGCCGGGGCATTTCGACGCAGTAACCGGAAGAAAAGACATGCAGAGATCCTGCGTGATCAGGTGACAGGTCCCCGGGAATGCCGTGTAAAATCAATGCTCCATCCGGCGTGTTTTTCTCCGACTTCCCGAAGTGGAATAATCTCCCGGAGTGGAATTCAGTTCATAGACATAGAAATTCTGTTACATCGACATAGAAAAGAGACTCCGGAAAAGGGGACGTCTCCGTCAGGCGCGCTTTCGCGACCCCGGCAGAGTCGTCCCCTTTTTTCTGTTCCTACAAGGATTCTATTGTGGGATTATCCGCCGGACAGGACCTTCCCGCCTGCGCGCAGTTTTATGCAGTCGTGGTGTGTGGCACCGCGCAGTTTTAATCATCTGAGTCTGTGAGCCATGCGTAGTTTTTACATATGTAGTCTGTGACACCAAATCATGGAAATGAAGTATGTTAAAGGCATGTAAATTGAAAATAAAAAGAAAATGCTGGTCATGTTTCATGGGATTGATCGGAGTTTTGCGATGTGAGGCCGGGCAGCCTATGCTGATTACAATTCTCCTCGCCGCACATGACCGTGCACATGATCCTGTTGTGCCTGCAGTATGCCCGCAGGAGGAAGAAACAGGAACACAAGAGTCCTGCCATTGACAAAATAGAACTGTTTCCTTTGCTTTTATCCACAATTGTATAATAAAAAAGGTGGTATGGGTTGCTCGCCGCGTGGGATCTTTTAGAGATCTGTCATACGGAGCGGCAGAAGAAGCGACCGGCTTTTTCGCTTTGTTATATGTCTATAGTCATTTTAGGAGGGAAAGCAATGGCAGAAACAACTTACGGCAGAAGGATTTACACAAAGATCAATCGTCCTGACCGCGAACTGGTCGAGAAGTTCCGCGGCATTCCCAGCAGTAACATCGGAGATATGATGAACCGTATGTACAATATGTACGGCGATCTCCGCTGCTACACAAAGGGCAACATTTCGATGGTCGGTACCGCGATCACCGTTCATGTTCCGGATGGCGACAACGCAATGCTGCACCGCGCGATGGATCTGGCGGAGCCCGGCGATGTCATCGTCCTCAACGGCGGCGGCTGCATCAGCCGTGCCCTCTGCGGCGAAATCATGTTCAACTATGCGTATTCAAAGGGAATTGCCGGCTTCGTGCTTGACGGCAGCATCCGCGACGCAGACGCGCTTCAGGAACTTCCTTTCCCCGTTTACGCAAAGAGCGTTACCCCGCAGGGCCCCTGGAAGTGCGGCTGCGGTGAGATCAACGTCCCGATCGCCTGCTGCGGTCAGGTCGTATTCCCCGGCGATATCATCGTCGGCGATCCCGACGGTATCGTAGTCATCCGTCCCGAGTTTGCCGAGGAGGCCCTTGAGGCAGTCGCGGGCAAGTACGCGGGCGAGCTGAAGACTCTGGCGACCTATGCTGCCGGTGAGATTCCGGATCGCAGCAAGCACATCGCCCTTTATGAGAAGCAGGTCGTCACGAACGGTGCTCTGGTCTACGACGAAGTCTGCAAATGGTAAAGAACGACAGGTGAACACGCCGTAATGGTCCGGGAGACAGACTGGTCTGCGATGAAGCCTGCAAATGGTAAAGAGCGGCTGCTGCCGGCAGGGATGATTTCGGAGTAAGGATCTGTCACTTAATAAAACGTGATTTCCGAACAGCTCCGGTCCTTGCGGCATGGACGCACGGAACAGTTTTTCCCTGATTTTTTTCACAATGATTATTATCATAATGAAAAGGCCTGCTGTACCTTTGTGCAGCAGGCCTTTTTTCCGGGAGTATTCCACAGCATAGCTGACTCCATCCGGTTTTGCTGCGGGGTCAGCCGGCAGCAGTATCATCGAACCTCCGGAATATATTTGCGAGCAGCGCTCCGGATATATTGTGCCACACTGAAAAAACCGCTCCGGGCACGGTTGCCATCGCAAGAGACGGAAATGCCGTCCCGGCAAGCGAGGTCGCAAGTCCCGAATTCTGCATTCCAATCTCTATCGCCAGTGCCTTTTTCCGGCTCAAAGGAAGTCCGAGAACAAGGCCCAGTACATATCCCACAGCATATCCAAGGAGATTGTGGAGGATGACAACGGCAAAAACCTGCATGCCGGTCTCCAGGATTCTCTCGGAATTATGGGATACCACTGCCGCAACGATCAACGCGATCGCAGTTACTGAGACCAGCGGCAGAACTTCAGCCGCTTTTTTTGTGCGATCCCCCCACAGTCCGTTGATGATGAACCCCAGCGCTATAGGGACGATCACGACCTTGATGATTGAAAGGAACATGCTCACAACATCAACAGTGACCGTTGTTTTTAAGAGCAGATAGGTGATCGCCGGTGTCAGAAAAGGCGCCAGAAGCGTGTTGACACTTGTCATTCCGACAGAAAGCGCAACGTCCCCCTTACTCAAATACGTCATGACATTGCTCGCGGTCCCGCCCGGGCAGGTTCCGACCAGGATTACGCCGGCCAGGAGGCCCGCCTCCAGAGAGAACGCTTTCCCAAGCAGAAATGCCAGAAGCGGCATTATGGTGAACTGCGCGATGCATCCGATCAGGATATCTCTCGGCCGTTTGAAAACAATCACAAAATCGTCGAACCTGAGGGTAAGGCCCATTCCAAACATGACGAGCATGAGAAGATAGTTAATCCAGGAAGTCTGTACCCACAGACAGGTCCGCGGGGCAAACAATGCAAGCGCTGCAATAATCAGCACTATGACAGCCATATACTTTCCAACAAAATCACTTATTCTCTTCATAATTTATTCACCGGTTACGATCTCTTCAATCTTAGATCTCTACTTTGAACTCTTCAATTTTTGATCTCTACTTT
>JAUNJS010000516.1 GCA_030533125.1 Eubacteriales bacterium
ATCAGTATCCGGTGCTTTTTGTGACGCTGAAGGGCGTGGAAGCGCTTTCGTTCGGGGAAGCCTATGGAATGCTGCAGGGAAAACTTGCGGATTTATTCAAAAAACAAATGTATCTGCTTGACAGCGAAAGGGTCAATTCTGCTGATAAGCATATTTTCCAAAGCCTGGTGGATCAGGAAGCTTCTTTGGTCAATGTTAAGGGCTCCCTTAAAACCATCATGCGTATGATGGCTGCGCATTATGGCAAACAGGTTATTCTTCTGATTGATGAATATGACGTTCCTCTTGCGAAGGCGAGCGAACTGAACACCGAAGAAAACAGATACTATCAGCAGATGCTGGATGTGATCCGGGGCATGTTTGATGCTGCACTGAAGACGAATGAGTATCTGAAATTCGCGGTGATCACCGGCTGCCTTAGAATTGCCAAAGAAAGCATTTTTACCGGAACCAACAACTTCATGTCCTATTCGGTATTGGATGAAAGGTTTTCATCGTTCTTTGGCTTTACTCAGGAGGAAGTGGATCAGCTTCTGACGAATACCGGCCTCACTGAAAAAATGGAGGTCATACGCGACTGGTACGACGGCTATGTTTTTGGCAATACATCCGTCTATTGTCCCTGGGATGTGGTGAGTTATGTATCTGCCTTGCTGGAAATAAGGACTGCCAAACCGAAGAACTACTGGAAAAACACGAGCAGCAACGGGATTTTGCTGACTTTTGTGAAAAGAACCGATTTCGATGTGAGCGATAAGTTTGAGACATTGCTTAACGGCGGCACGATCCGGCAGACGATTTCGGATGAACTGACTTACGACACATTGCATGAGTCGGAAGAGAACCTGTGGAGCGTCCTTCTGATGACCGGATATCTCACGAAGGTTGATCCGGATGCAGAGAGCGATACGGTGGAGCTGACTATTCCCAATGTGGAGATATCAAACATCTTCGAAGAAACCGTAGTGAGGTTTTTTAAGGATTCCCTGGATCGGTCGAAACAAAAGGAACTGATGGACGCCCTGTGGAATGGGGACGAAGAAACCGCCTCAAAGCGGATGACGGATCTTTTGTTTGATACGATAAGCTTCCACGATTACCATGAAAACTATTATCACGCGTTTTTGACAGGCATCATTTCCGGATTGGGATATGCGGTGAAATCCAATCAGGAAAACGGACTGGGGCGGTCGGATATTGATGTCAGGGAGAAAAGAAGGAAAAGGGGAATGATCCTGGAAGCAAAGAAGTCAGACAGGGAGTCGGACATGCAGAAGGATGCGCTGGCCGGAAAGCAGCAGATTGTGGATAGACAATATCTGCGTGGCTTTCCGGGATTTGAATCAGTGATGTGCTACGGGATTTCATTCTTCCGGAAAAAGGCTTTGGTAAAAAAATTGACGTTTTAGGGAAAAACAGCCTCCCTCCAATCGGTTAATTCTATGAAAACAGATCCTCCGGCATGATCGAATAGACAAAGTCGCCGGAGTATTCGTTGTGCACAAGTCAATTGCAAGCCAAAACGTGTTATATTCTTCGGTGAGCGCCTGTTTTTGGGCCTTCACCGAAGATTATACAGGATTTCTGAATATCCCTGTTCCTCCGAGGCTTCCGTACTGTTGCCCATCTTTGTTTGAGTGGCAGGTTTTTTGAGTGTTTTTGCGGATTCGTTCCGAAAGCGCTTCATCCGGCGAAAGTTGAAGCAGAAGCGTTTTTCGGGTATAATTTCGCTTGTCACTACGGGAAGGAGGAACGCAGACATGGTATGTTTCCGCCGGCGCTGCGCCTTTTGGCTTATCCTGATCATCCTCATGGCCGTCTCCGCGGCCGGCTTCGCGGAAGGAACCGCCCCTTCAAATCCGCTCTGCGGCGGAACGGCGGACAGGGACTGGTCCGGCGACCGGGTGTTTCTGGGCAGCTATGAGCAGGACGCGGATGAAAGCAACGGGCCGGAGCCGATCCTCTGGCGGGTCCTGCAGGCGGAGCCCGGGCGGCTGCTCCTGCTCTCGGAATACGCGCTGGAAACCAAGCCTTTCCATACCCGGTCGGAATCCGTGACTTGGGAAACCTCCGACATCCGGCAGTGGCTGAACTCAGTTTTCCTGGATGCGGCCTTTGCCGACCGGGGGAACTGGCAAAAAGCCTTCGTGCTGGACCACGAGACCAAAGCCTCGGACAATCTCTTTTTCGGCACCGTCGGCGGAAGGAATACCGTCGACCGGGTCTTCCTGATGGCCTGGGAGGATCTGCAGGTGGAACAGTACGGTTTCCCGCCGGGATTCCGGGAGCATTCCGACGCGACCGGCAAAGATG
>JAUNJS010000517.1 GCA_030533125.1 Eubacteriales bacterium
TCCGCTGTTTTGAGAATCATCCACAGCGCCGCGCCATGCCCTGAAGTGAAGTATGTATAAAACAGCGAGCAAGCGGCCGCAAATGCCGTGCTTGCACGAGCATTTGCGGACATT
This sequence comes from Eubacteriales bacterium, assembly GCA_030533125.1. Classification (GTDB taxonomy): domain Bacteria; phylum Bacillota; class Clostridia; order Lachnospirales; family Lachnospiraceae; genus CAG-791. The sequence continues at coordinate 115 of JAUNJS010000517.1, forward strand.
TGCGAGCGCCCACACATGAGCATGGAGAGATTTTTTGCGCAGAATGTGCAAAAAAGATCGGGAATGCGAATGTGTGGAGCGGGTCGGGAGCGTGTAAACGCGACGACACGCGTAGTTTTATACATACGTGGTTTGTGGCACCACGCCATGCCCTGAAGTATGTATAAACAGCGGGCAAATGTACGCAAATGCCGTGCTTGCACGAGCATTTGCGTACATTTGAGAGTGCCCACACATCCGGTTCTGATCCGCGTGATCGGATGACAGCTATTACATCGTCTTTTTGTTCTGCCTTTTTTACTCCACGGTGACACTCTTGGCGAGGTTCCGGGGTTTATCCACGTCGAGTCCCTTCGCAACGCTGACGTAATAGGCCATCAGCTGGAGGGAGACAATCGCGAGGCTGTTCGCGAAGTGCGGATCTGTCCGGGGGACATAGACGGTGAAGTCTACCGTGTCCTCCACGCTGTAGTATCCGTAGGAGGTGAGGCCCATGAGATAGGCGCCGCGGCTCTTGACTTCCACCATGTTGCTGATGGTTTTTTCAAAGAGATCCGGCTGGGTGAGCGAACCGATGACGAGCGTGCCGTCCTCCACGAGGCTGATGGTTCCGTGCTTGAGCTCGCCGGCGGCGTAGGCCTCGGAATGCACATAGCTGATTTCCTTCATCTTGAGGCTTCCCTCCATGCAGATGGCGTAGTCGACGCCGCGTCCGATGAAGAAAATATCATGCGCGTGGGAGAACTTTGCCGCGAACCACTGGATGCGCTCTTTGTCCTCCAGGATGCGGGTGATCTGGGAGGGAATCTTCGAGAGATCCTCGAGATACCGCGCATACTGTTCGTCCGTAATCAGGCCGCGCACACGGCCGAATTCGATGGCGAGGAGATACCCTGCGATGAGCTGTGTGGAATAGGCCTTGGTCGTCGCGACCGCGATCTCCGGCCCCGCGAGCGTGTAGAGCACGTTGTCCGCCTCGCGGGCAATGGAGGAACCGACGACATTGACGATCCCGAGCGTCCTGGCGCCCCGGGCCTTCGCCTCCCGGAGGGCCGCGAGGGAATCCGCCGTCTCCCCGGACTGGCTGATGACGATCACCAGCGTGTTCTCACCGATGATGGGCTTGCGGTACCGGAATTCGCTGGCGAGTTCCACGCGGACCGGGATCCTCGCCAGATCCTCGATGACGTACTGCAGGCTGATCCCGACGTGGTAGGCGCTGCCGCACGCGACGATCGCGATATTGTGAATTTTCTCAATGGTTTCAGGCGACATGTCGATATTTTCGAAATCAATCTTCCCGTCCCTGACGATCGCGTTATAGGTGTCCTGAACCGCCTTGGGCTGCTCATGGATCTCCTTCATCATGAAATGCTCGAACCCGCCTTTTTCCGCGGATTCCGCGTCCCATTTGATCTGCGTGATTTCCTTTTCGATCACTTCCTGGTCGATGTTATAGAAAACGGCGGTTCCGGCGCCGAGCCTCGCAATCTCAAGGTTTCCGATATAGTAGACATTTCTGGTGTACCTGAGCAGCGCGGGGACATCCGAGGCCATATAGGTGTCGTTTCCGTCCACGCCGATGATCATGGGGCTGTCCTTGCGCGCGACAAAAATCTCGCCGGGATAATCCTTGAACATAAACGCCAGGGCGTAGGAACCCCGGACACGCATCATGGTGCGGACAATGGCGTCGATCGGTCCCTTGTTATATTTGTGCAGATAATAATCGACCGTCTTGATCGCGACTTCCGTATCTGTCTGCGAATGGAAGGAATAACCTTTGCGGACGAGCTTGTCCCGGAGCTCCTGGTAGTTCTCGATGATGCCGTTATGGACGCCGATGATCGAGCGGTCGTCCGTACAGTGCGGGTGCGCGTTGCCCTCCGAGGGCTCCCCGTGGGTCGCCCAGCGGGTGTGCCCGATGCCGCAGGTCCCGGGAAGACTCATGCCGTCGTTGGTCTTCTCCGCCAGGATTTTGAGACGCCCCTTCGCCTTGACGATGACGGGCTCCGCCTCTCCGTCCCGCACAGCGAGTCCCGCGGAGTCATACCCGCGGTATTCAAGTTTGGACAGCCCCTCCAGAAGAATCGGCGCCGCCTGTTTGTTTCCGATATATCCGACAATTCCACACATTTTACTCACCTCTGTATGTTCTGCAGGGAAACAGTTTTATTGCAACGAAGATGCTATTGCT
>JAUNJS010000518.1 GCA_030533125.1 Eubacteriales bacterium
GAACTCAACAGGATTCCGCATATTTGCTTATTTCCCTTTATTCTGGTGATATTGTTTTCCTGTTGTGATACAATCTTTTTGTAGTTTTCGTTTGAGGAGAGGACAGGCTGATCTGACAAAAACCGGGATTTCGGTTGAGGAAGGGCTGTTTTGATAAAAACCGGGGGTTCGGTTGAGGAGAGGGTAGGTTGATATGACAAAGGCCGAACAGAAAAGGTATGACAAAATTCAGGAGCGGATCGCCGGCGGAGAGATCATCGAGCAGAAATGCTGGAAAATGATCCGGGAGATAAACTCCTTCAGTGAAGAGCGGCTGAATTCCGCGGCAATGATCTATAATGACCGGGAATACACTTATCGACAGATGTTCCGCCAGTGGGAGCGGTATGCGGAGGTTTTTTCGGCGCTGAACATCACGGAGGAGAATCACTCCAGGGCGGGCGTTGTATCCACGCCTTCCCTGATTTCCGTTTTTACTTTCTATGGCCTGAATATGACAGGTGTATCCGCCTCCATGATCTCATTTATGGACATCACGGATATGAAACAGCTGGGTAAGCTGATCCGCACGGAAAATATCACGGATCTGATCCTGAGCGATTTTTATTTTACGCCGCAGATGCTCCGAAAGATACTGGGGAAAAAGGAAAAATGGGGGCTGAATAACATTATTGTGCAGCATATTCCTATGGAAGGTCCCTTTTGCCGCAGGGAGTTGCAGCTATACAGCAGAATAAATGAGCATCAGTTAAGGCGGATCCCGGGAATTGTGTTCATGGATGACCTTCTGGATCGATTTGAAGCAACGCCGATCTGTTTCGGGCGCGAGGAATCCGCCGATGCCGCGATCATACTCCATACTTCAGGAACTACCAGCGGCATTCACAAACCCGTCCCCCTTTCCGACCGGGCCCTGAATGAGTCGACGGCCAGGATGCTCCGGGACGAGCGGTTCCGGGAACTGGAAGGGAAGGTGGTCTGCGGTCTCGGCCTGGAGCTCGCAGGTTCCTACAGCGCTGTAGATATGATGCATCTCCCTCTGACCTTTGGCGGAACTATTGTGATCCTTCCTTTGGGACAGATGGATGTCGAGATGTTCGGTCTGGCAATCAGCCACTACAAGATGACGATCCTTTTCTCTTCGGATATCATGATGGAATTCTGGATGAAGAGCCCTGTTCCGCTTGATTTTTCCAGTCTCTCCCATATATTCGCAGGCGGCTCCTATCTCTCTCCGGAGTCCAAAAAAAGGTATGACGAATTTTTAAGGAAATGCGGGGCGAAAGCAGGGATCTCCATCGGGTACGGGCTGTCCGAAGCGGGCGCTTCCTGTATTCTGGCTTCCCCGGACAGAACGGACGACGCGATCGGGTATCCTCTTCCCGGGGTCAGGGTAAAAATCTTTGACGAGGAGGAGAACAGGTACTATAACCTGGAGGACGGTCCCCGTACCGGTGTGCTGTTCCTTTCCACCCCCTCGCTCAGCAACGGATGTATCGACAACGATGTATTTTTCACACTGGACGAGATCGACGGAGAAGCCTGGCTCAACACCTATGACCTGGTTCAGGTCAATGAAGACGGCAGTCTTTCCTGTATCGGAAGAATGAACAAATTCTTTGTCAACAACGATGGGATCCGGTTTGACGCCGGCCTGGTGGAAACAGCCGTCTCCGCGCAGCCGGGCATCCGGGCCTGCGGCCTGGCGCCGTCCTATAACAAGTCGATCCATGACACAATCCCTGTTCTCTATGTGCAGACAACCGGAAATGAAAGAAACGCTCCGGAAACAGTGCGGCAGGCACTGCGCAATGTCTTTATCCGTGACAACAGGATCGTGGAAACGAATCTGCCGGGGCAGTGCGTGATCACCGACGAGATTCCCTATACGGTGACCGGAAAAGTAGATGTATACAGAATTAAAAAAGAGGGGATCAACGGAGCGATTTACGCAATCATCCCGGTCCGGAAACAAGGGAAGCTTGTGGATATCCGGATTGAGGCAACAGGTTTTAACGGAGTCAATTCAAGAGCAGGCGTACCGGATGAACTGGCTTCTTTCTTTAATCCATTTGTCCAGATTGAACAGCTTTTCGGGCATGGAGCCGCTTCCGGCATGGGACAGAAGCAAAAAGGCGGGATGCCGGGATTCCCGTTTGGATCCGGGCGGCAAATGCCCGGCGGCGGTTTCCCGTTTGGACCCGGGCGGCAGATGGCCTGGGGCGGCTCGCCGGATGTGCAGCAGCGGACGAGGCCCTGCGGCGGTTTCCCGTTCGGGGCAGGGCGGCAGATGCCCGGCGGCGGATT
>JAUNJS010000160.1 GCA_030533125.1 Eubacteriales bacterium
GGGCATGGCGTGGTGCCACAAACCACGTATGTATAAAACTACGCGTGTCGTCGCGCGTTTTTCCCCGTACCCGAAAGATGGTCCTGTGCGTCTTTTCCGGGTATATTCCGGACAGTCCCGACTTTTTAGAACATCATGGAGAATGCATGGACATGCTTCCGGTCTATATCCTTTTTGGTGCTTCCGCAGCTTTCATTCCGGGGTTTTCGGGGATCCTTCTGTATGCCCGGCGCCTGATGCGCAAAAGACCTCTCCGGGATCTGTACGACGCGCGATCGAAAGAGGCGGATTTTATTCCTCTGGCCTCCATCCCGGAACGGCTGCGCTATTATGTGGTGCAGATAGAGGACCCTTACTTTTTTAAACACTCCGGGATTTCGAAAGCCAAGACCCTGGATGCCGTCCTGATGAATCTTCGTTCGGGCACGATCCTGTCTGGAGGAAGCTCCATCTCGCAGCAGCTGGCGAAAAATCTGTATTTCCGTTTCCACCACAGCTATCTGCGAAAAGCCGCGGAATTCATCATCGCGCTCACTGCGGAGCGCTCCCTGGGCAAGGAAAAAATTCTGGAGCTCTATCTGAATATTATCTATTACGGCAACGGGATCTACGGGATCACGCATGCCGCGCGGTTCTATTTCGGAAAAAAAGTGCAGGATCTGACCCGCAACCAGATGTTTCTCCTGGCCAGCCTGATTTACGCGCCGACTATGTCCAACCCGCTCCTGTATCCGGATGTGCTGGCCCGGATCCGGGACCGCAGGATCGGGACGCTTCTGGAAAGGGACGCGATTTCCACGGAAGAAGCGGAGCTGTTCCGCTCCTTTCCCCCGGAAGCTCTGGACCCCGAACTGCGCGAAGAGGATGGTTTCGCGGCGCGGTACCCGCAGGAGGTCTGCCTGAACAATGACAGGTTCGGCCCTTATCCCCGGAAGGAAAGAGTGACGATCCCGGAATGACGCAGCCGCCTTTCCGGAAGCCGCCTTCCGCGCGCGTTCCTCTCGCAGAAAACAGCCGCTCTTTCCGGGAGCCGCCTCCTGTGTACGTACTCTCCGCAAAAAGCGGCCGTTCTTTCCGGGAGCCGTCTCCCGCGCGCGTCCCTCTCGCCAAAAACAGCCGCTCTTTCCGGGAGCCGCCTCCTGTGTACGTACTCTCCGCAAAAAGCGGCCGTTCTCTCCGGGACTCTTCTCCCGCGCATGCATTTTTCCCGCGCTTTCCGCCCCGTAAAATCTCTTAGTGCCTCATCCTTCAGGGATCAGCTCGGCCCCCTGGCAGAGGACGAGATCCCTGAACAGTCCTCTCACCTCCACCAGTTCTTCATATGTTCCCTGCTGTGTGATTTTTCCGTTTTCAAGAAGGATAATCCTGTCGCAGTCCCTGACGGTGGAAAGCCTGTGCGCCACCACGATCCTGGTGCAGTCCATGGAATCGAGCGCGTCCTTGATTTCCTTCTGGGAGACATTGTCGAGGGCGCTTGTAGCCTCGTCAAATACGATCATTTTCGGTCCGGAAATGATCGCCCTGGCAATCAGGAGCTTCTGCATCTGCCCGCCGGACATCTCCGCTCCGGACATGCCCAGCGCCGTGTCAAGCCCGTAGGGAAAGGACCGCACCAGGTCCGCGATTCCCACGGTCTCCAGGGTCTTCCAGATCTGTTCCTCCGTGACCGGGCGCGGCTGCATCATCATGTTCTGGCGGATCGTTCCGGGAATCAGGGTCTCGTTCTGCAGCACGATCCCCATATTCCGCAGAATGCTGCGCTGGTCGGTGCCGGAAACGGGATAATTCCCGTAGCTGATCTCCCCCCTGTCCGGAGTCAGGATACCGAGCAGGAGCTTCAAAAGCGTGCTCTTTCCACAGCCGGACATTCCTACGATCCCGATATATTCTCCCCTGTTGACATGGAAGGACACGTTGTCCAGAAGGCGTTCCATGCCCGGATAGGCAAAAGAAACATTCCGGACCGTGAGCTCCCCGGTAAAATCCGTACAGACGGTCTTTTTCTCTTTCCCGGGCGTCCCGTCAAACAGATAGGAGATATTTTCCCACTGCGATCTGCTGTTAAACAGTTTCTCGGCATATACGGCCAGATCTGAGATCTGCGGCACGAGAAGCCCCGCGAGCAGCATAGCTGTCAGAAACGACGAATATGGAATGGCGGTAAACCACACCGTCAGAATCAGGAATACCGTCAGAAGCGGCATCAGGAAATCCTGCAGGGCTGTCTGCATGGCGGTGTAGCCTTTCCTCTTTTTATCCGCCGCCGCCTCCTCGGCAAAGATTCCGGACCAACCCAGATAAATCCTCCTCTGCGCGTTTCTGCTCCGGATTTTCTCGATTCCCTTGAACATGTTAAAAAGAAAATGATCCCCCAGGATCCGGTTGTTCAGCGCCCGGGCATACCATCTGTCAAAGCTTCCGTAAATGCTCCAGAGCAGCACGGTCATGACCGCCAGCAGCAGAAACAGCCATATACTGCTGCCTCCCAGACACAGGATCGCCGCCGCGCAGTAGCTCGTGGTAAACGTCAGGCAGGGGATTCCCCGCAGCCCGGAGCTGAGCACATCGGACAGGAAACCGGGAATCTGGGTATCCAGCGCGTTCCAGATTTCCGAGGCGTCTTTCTCTCCGGCCGAACTGTCCCCGCTCTGCAGATACCGGTACAGGACCGCGTTCTTCACATTATAGGTGACCATATTGGTGAAGTCCGCTTCGAAGACATTGAGCGCGATATTGGACAGAAGGCGCAGCGATTCCACCGCGAGTCCGCCGCAAGCGATCCACGCAATGACGGAGGAGTCCCCGCCGGCGCCCTCCTGGATATAGCTCATCAGCCTGTTGATCATCATCGGAAAAACCAGTCCCAGGACTCCGCCCAAAAGAGAGAGTCCGATATAGGATAAAAAAGCCCTGTGCCGCATAAAACTCAGCAGGTACTCGAGCAGTTCCCGGATTGAAAGCTTTTTTTCCGGAAGAAGACGGCACAGGCAGTATACGCGGGTAAAATTCCCCGCGGTTTTTTTATTGACCGGTTGTTTCCGTCCTCTCCGGTCGTAGTAAAAATAATGACCGAACAGAAGACCGGGAACCAGGCCGACATAATTCCCCTCCCTGTCCACACCGACCAGATAGCCCGACAGCCACCGGAACCAGTCCGTGTCCTCCTCCACGGAGGTAAACAGAAGATCCTCTTTCTCGATCCTCTCGAGCTGTTCCCTTCTCATCCCGCACTGGGAGAGAATCCGGTTCAGCGCCGTGTCGTTGGAACGTACGCCGTCAAACAGATCGTCCGACAGATTCGTGCTGACAGACTCTTCAATCAGTCTGTCCGCCATCTGTTTCATGGACGCGTCTATCCGCTCCCGTTCCTCCAACTGCTCTGTAAACAGATTCGCCATAGTGTCCTCTTCCGCCGCGTCATCACATTCTGTACTGCAAAAGCTCCGATTCCCCTGCCATCCTCTTATTCCACGGTCACAAGCGTCCGGTAGAGCGGGCAGGTCCGCATCAGTTCCTCGTGTGTCCCGCTGTCCACGATGCGTCCGCTGTCCATCACATAAATCCGGTCGCAGCCCCGGATGGTCGAGAGCCGGTGCGCCACGACGATGGTCGTGATGCCTCTGTTCCTGATGTTTTTCACGATCCGGTTTTCGACAATCGTGTCCAGCGCGCTGGTTGCTTCATCCAGAACAAGGATGGAGGGATCCATGGAGAGCGCTCTGGCGATCTCGATCCGCTGCCTCTCCCCTCCGGAAAAATCCTCCCCGTTGTCGTCCATGATATAATCATAGGCTCCCTCCCGGAGGATAATCTGATCATGGATTTCGGCGTCTCTGGCGGCGAGGATCACGTCCGCGTCCAGCTGCGTCTCGTCCCACATCCTGATGTTGTTCATCACCTTGTCGGCGAACAGAATAATCTGCTGGTCCACCGAAGCAATGGAATTGGCGAGCACTTCCACCGGAATCTTTTCGGCGGGGATTCCGTCGTACAGAATCACCCCCTCCCAGGGCCGGTGCCTGCCGCAGATCAGCTTTTTCAACGTGGTCTTTCCGCTGCCGGAAGCCCCTACGATGGCAACGCTGCTTCCCACCGGAATATCCATCGAAATATCGTGCAGGGTCGCGCTGCCATAGCGGTTATAGCCGAAACTGACATTTCTGATCTCGACATGGCCTCTCAGTTTCCGGAGTTCTTTCGTCTCCCCCGTTCCGGCGTCCTCCCCCGGCATCTCCGTCCCGGCACCTTTCTCCGGGCTTTCTGACAGGACAGCTTTCTCCGGGTTCTCTGACCCTGCGCCTTTCTCCGGACTCTCCGTCCCGGCACCTTTCTCCGGCTCCTCCGGCCGGAGACCCTGCGGCGCGGCTTCCTCCGGCCGGACGCCCTGCTGTGCGGTTTTCTCACTGCCCGGCTTCCGCGGGATCGGATCCAGGCAGGAAACACCCGCGTTCTCCGCGTCCTGCGCTTCTCTGTAGATTCCTTCCAGATTCTCGAGACTGTTTCTTATGGACAGGATGTTTTTCCCCGAAAAAATCGCATCCGCGATGTAAGACTGTGTTATGCAGTACAATCCATGGATGAAAATCAGGCTTCCCATGGAGAGCTTACCGCGATAGATAAAATACGTACCCAGAAGGAGCAGAATAATCCTGGTGATGTTGCCTGTCATCAACGGCATGCCCTCGAAAATTCCTCCGACGATATTGTACCTTCGCATGCTTTTTGCCGATCTCCGGTTCAGCCTGACATATTCCCTGAAAAAAACAAACTCGGAGCCGGAATTCCGGATACTCCGAATTGCCTTAAGGCCGTCAAGAAGAAATCCCCCCGCCTGCCCGCTTTCAGTCCAGACAATTTTACCGCGGTCATCCTCATATCCGGCAAAATAAACTGTGAGCACACACAAAAAAAACACGGAAACGAGCACTGCCGCGCAGCAGGGCACAGAAATCCGGGCGACAACAATCAGACAGAAAAGCGCCATGACAGGCCGGATCAGCATCTCCACAACCTGTTTGGATAAAAAATAGCCCGCGCAGAGAGCCTGGTACGCGCTTTCCATAAAATAGCCGTCGGAACGGACGGAATAGAAATCCATCGGAAGATTCAGGGAAGACCAGACAAAATCCATCCGGCACCGCGTACTGACACTGGCGGAATACGAGGCAAACGCGTTGACATTACTGATCTCCACCGCGAAAAGGGTGACAATGAAAATTATTAATGAGGCAAAGATCCCTTCAATCGACAGTATTTCCGCCCCCCGCCCTGAAGCATAGAACGCGTTCGTAAAGGCGCTCGTAAAGGAGGGCAGAATCAGCATCAGGGCAGAAATTGAAATCAGATGGAAACAGTAATTCACGACGTGCTTCGTTTCCGCCCTTCCGATCACGGAGAGCGCGTATCTGAAGGGCGACATGCTCCTGCGGTCCGCCTCAAATTCCCCTTCGGGTGGAATCAGAAACAGAGCCTCGCCGCCGCAGACGGACAAAAAAGCGCCCGGTTCCATGCTGATCCGCCCCCTGTCGGGACTGCACAAAACGGCCTTTTTGTCCGACAGCCTCTCAAGCACCGCGAACTCCCGGTTCACCGTCACGATACAGGGCCGGTTTCCTTCTTTCAGGGAAGAGAGGTCCGCGCCTCTCATCTCCGGGCGGAACCCGAGAGACAGCGCACCCCTGCGGATCTGCTCCATGCCGCACCCGTCCTTCGTCACGGCGCACAGCTTCGCGGCATCGATCAGCGAGATATATCTGCCGTAATATTCCGCCAGCATTGCCAGGCAGGCCGATCCACGCTCTGATCTCTGCGGCGCGATATAGATATGGATTTTTTTCCTCCACATGCTGCCTTCCCCCCGGCCCGGGACAGATGTCGTTCAGGAACACAAATACCTGTTCAAATATCTGTTCCCGGAGTTTTAGCGCGCTTTCGCGCGCAGGCGTTCATCCTGTGAAAAAAGCGACTCCCGGCAGTCCCCTCACAGCGCTGTTTCAAGCGTGAGGAGTTTCTTCTCATTGTCCTTCCGATGTCGCGGCCGGCTGCGCTCACAGCGCTTTTTCAAGCGTGAGGATATTCTTCCCGTCCTTGTACTCGTAGGTGACATGGTCCATGATTTTCTTCGCCATGAAGATCCCCAGCCCCCCGATCTGCCGCTCGTGCACGGAGAGGGTCACATCCGGATCTTTCTTGGCCAGCGGGTTGTAAGGGATTCCGCTGTCCACGAAAGTGATCGACACGGACACAGGTTTTTTCGCGGAATTTTCCGTGCAGCCTAAAAGCACCGTCGCCCTGCCGTTTTTAGCCGGATAGGCATAGTGCGCGATGTTTATGAAGATTTCCTCCACAGCGACACTGATCTGCATCATTGTATTCAGAGAGCAGCCGATCGTGTCAAGATACGTCTCGACAAATGTCTGTACATCAGGGAGTTTTTCAACAGCAGCCTCGATATCCAGTTTGTCAGCGATCATCCCTTTTCCTCCATTCCTACTCCTGCCAGTTCTTCCAGAAATCCCGGTGACTCCCGCGGACATTTTCCGGAACCCGTTTCGGCGGTTCCTGTTTGCGCAGGCAAATAACACAATCGGGTCAGGACATCCGTTTTTCCTTCCCGGCAGTCACGCGCCCTGCGGGCGCACCGGATTTTACTCGATGGTCAGGATATCGGAAAAGCCCGTGACCTCGAAGATTTCCATGATTGTTTCGCTGACATGTGTAATTTTCATGCTGCCCTGCTTTGTCATCGTCTTCTGGGCGGACAAGAGCACACGCAGGCCGGCGGAGGAAATGTACTCCAGATTCTCGAAATCCAGGGTCAGGTCAGTAATCCCGTTCAGGGCATCTTTCAGTTCCTTCTCCAGATCGGGAGCCGTCACTGTGTCCAGCCGGCCTTCCAGCGCGAAGAGTGCCTTTGTGTCTTCAACGGTTTTTTTGATATTCAGCATAATAAGACCTCCTGTTAATTGATTTCTGATTATTTTATTGATTTCTGTTTGTTGATGTTTTGCCTGCCGGTTTTGAATGCAGATTATGTCTTTCCGGTTCCGGCCTGTTTTTCATAAGTCTCTGATGATATGATATGTTTAAGTTCAGGGAATGACCGGTATGGCTGAAGGAGGTCAACCGTCTAATCTATGAGTGTGAAGGGACGGATTCCGG
>JAUNJS010000519.1 GCA_030533125.1 Eubacteriales bacterium
ACGGCCGGGAGCCGGAAGAGGAAGAGAAGATCTCTCCCGAAGAACTTGTAAAGAATCAGAAGGCCGGAAAGGGGAGATACTCACAAGTCTCGCTGGAGGATATGGATTTCTTCGAGTGAATCTGAATATGTCCTTTGGACCCGGGTGTTCTTCGCATAGATGTACTAAGACTTGCGCGTGTTCAGTGCGGGCACCATCCAAACTCGTAATCTAAAAATATGTCCTTTGGACCCGGGTGTTCTTCGCATAGATGTACTAAGACTCGCGCATGTTCAGTGCGGGCACCATCCAAACTCGTAATCCGGCCGATGCCGGATTACTCGGACAGGTGGATGTTAAATGCCCGTCCCTGAAAGACGGGCATTTAGCCCGCCCTTCTCATGTGCTTCGTCAAGTACATCTGGATGCTCATCTCAACCGGGTCCGCCAGGACATATTGGGACAAATACGAAAAGCAGCCTGGGTCCGCCAGGACATATTGGCGATAATTAGAAAAGCAACCTGGGGTTCATCGGGACGTTTTGGTTGGGGTATGAAAGATTTTTCTGAGGATTTAAAAAAGCTGCCGGTTCAGCCCGGCGTATATATTATGCGCGATGAACAGGATGCGATTATTTATGTGGGCAAGGCCGTAAACCTTCACAATCGCGTCCGTTCTTATTTTCGCAAGATTGTCGGGCGGGGGCCGCAAATCGACAGGATGGTCAAGCAGATTGACCGTTTTGAGTATATCGTGACGGATTCGGAGCTGGAGGCTCTGATCCTGGAGAATAATCTGATCAAGGAGCATCGGCCCAAGTACAATACGATGCTCAAGGATGATAAAACTTATCCCTATATCAAGGTCACGGTGGGGGAAGAGTATCCGCGCGTTCTTTTTTCGCGTCAGATGAAGAAGGATAAATCCCGCTATTTCGGGCCTTTTTCCAGCTCTCAGGCTGTGCGCAGTACGATTGAGCTGATCAATCGCATGTACGGGCTGAGGGACTGCAGCAGGGTGCTGCCCAGGGATTTCGGCAAGGACCGGCCCTGTCTGAATTTTCATATGAACCGCTGCTGCGGACCCTGTACCGGGGAGGTGCCGGCGGAGGATTACCGCAGGAAAATCGATATGGCGCTGGAGTTTCTGGCGGGAAATTACAAGCCGGTTATAAGGGATCTCACGGAAAAAATGGAGCAGGCCTCGGAGGATATGCGTTTTGAGGAGGCGATCCGGTGGCGGGACCTTCTGAACAGTGTTCAGCAGGTCGCGCAGAAGCAGAAGATGTCCGAGGGCGTTGGTGAGAACAGGGATGTTCTCGGGATCGCTGTGGAGAAGGAGAACGCGGATGCGGACGGGGTCATTCAGATCTTTTTTGTCCGCGAGGGCAAGCTCATGGGCCGCGAGCACCATTACATGGTGCATGTCGGAGGAAAGCCGGAGAGCGAGATCCTGTCTGAGTTTATCAAGCAGTTTTACGCGGCGACTCCTTTTGTTCCCAAGGAGATTTTCCTGCCGGTGGAGCCGGAGGATCATCAGCTGCTGGAGGACTGGCTGAGTGCCCGCCGCGGCAGTAAGGTCACGCTTTTTGTCCCGAAAAAAGGAAAGAAAGAGAAGCTGGTGGAACTTGCGGGGCAGAATGCCATGATCGTCCTGCAGAGGGACCGGGAGCGCCTTCGCAGGGAGGAGGGCCGCACGATCGGGGCGGCCAAAGAGATTGCCGATCTGCTGGGTCTGCCTTCTGTCCGTCGTATGGAAGCCTATGATATTTCGGATATCAGCGGTTTTGCCAATGTGGGGTCCATGGTCGTCTATGAAAACGGAAAGCCCAAGCGGAGCGACTACCGCAAGTTCAGAATCAAGTCGGTCGCCGGGCCCAATGACTATGCCTGCATGCGCGAGGTTCTGACCCGGCGCTTCCGCCACGGGATGGAAGAGCAGCGGGTGATCGAGGAAAAAAACCTCGACGCGGAGCTTGGCAGCTTCACCCGCTTTCCGGATCTGATCATGATGGACGGCGGAAGGGGACAGGTCAATATCGCGACCTCGGTCCTGGAGGAACTGGGACTGGACATTCCCGTGTGTGGTATGGTCAAGGATGACAATCACCGGACGCGCGGTCTTTTTTATAAAAATGTGGAATTGCCGATCGATACTTCGGGGGAGGGATTCAAGCTCATCACCCGTATACAGGACGAGGCGCACCGCTTCGCGATCGAGTATCATCGTTCCCTGAGGGGGAAGGCCCAGGTGACGTCGCGTCTTGATGCGATTCCGGGAGTCGGTCCCGCGCGCAAAAAGGCCCTGATGAGGCATTTCAAAT
>JAUNJS010000161.1:0-4192 GCA_030533125.1 Eubacteriales bacterium
CAAGCTTTCTGATTGCGTTCGCAATCGTTGCGGCGGTCTCCCCGGCTACGGTTCAGGCCGCTCCGGCGGCTCCGGTGAACCTGTGGTTCAACGGGTGGAAAGCCACCAATTTTTCCAGCTACAGCTTTGACTTCAAGCTCAAACAGTATGTCGACGGCGTCGAGATCATCAAGACATACGGCGACAACGTCTATGAAGCGCTGAGATATGAACCCGATGACGGCATGTCGGCAGGAACCTGGACGTTCACTTCGAAGAAGCAGCCGACAAACAGGGTCATGATGGTCTACGCCAGAGCGTTCCGGTATAACAGCAACTGGAACAGGGTCTACAGCGCATGGTCAAAACCCTGCGGCATCATTCCCTGGGCGAAGAAGGGCTCTGTCAAAATCACTGTTCCGAACAGCAGGAAAGCAGCTGTAAAAGTTTCCTGGAGCAAGATCGCGTACAGCAGCGGGTATAATGTCATGATTGCCACGAATCCCAAAGGCAAATGGTACTTCGCGAAGAGCGGTGTTACCTCAACGAGCGCAACGATCAGCAGCTGCAACGGGAGCAAACTGAAAACGTACAAGAACTATTATGTGCGCGTGATCACGAGAAAGAAATATTCCGGAAAGGTCTATTCGGCCCCGGCGCCTTCCACAGGATATTACTCCAATCGGTTTTATCTCTACACGTATTAATGCCCTGGAGTGTCTGTACCACCGGGCAGAGCTTCTTTGATCCGAACGTGGGACGGTTCCGGCACAGGATGACAGCGCAGGTGTAAGGCTGCAGTCCTCCTTGAGAAGGACCGGGAACAGTAGCGGAGGGCAGGAAACAGAATGCCGCTGCCGGGCGGGCGCAGAGCCCGTCCGGCAGAAAACCGCGGAAAGCGGCAGTCCGAAGGAAGAGAAAAGGAATTACGGACAGGCGCCGTCACGACAGGCGCTGTCAGAGCATGGGAATGCAGCGGGTTGAGTTTTTTCCTGAGGACAATTTAAAAGGCGTCTTGCGAAAACCTGCATATTCCGGCGCGGGAAAAGCGCCGGAAATCAAGACAGTGATGTCGGCACGGAGGAGATACGATTGTCATATTCTGAACAGAGAGCTGCGGCATCCTGCCCATGCTGATCCGTACTTAGAGTACGGAAAGAAGCGTGGGGTCAGGATGCCGCATTTTGTTTATCTTCGTTATTTTCGGAGAGGCGTACAGTAACTTAACGGGCGCCGGCGGCTCGAACAGCTGCCGTATTTTTTATTTTCGTTTGGAGAGGCCCTGCATATAGGCGATCAGCCTCTTCTTCTTGATTTCCGACATATTATTGTAATAATCCACAACGATCTGCTCATCTTCGCGGAGACCGCTGTCGTCCGCTGTCTTTGCAGTGATCCGGACCTCTTCCGGACCGCTCTCTCCGGTGAGAAGATAATAGGAAGAGATCTCCAGCGCGCGGCACAGGGAGATGATTTTGTCCGCGCCGGGATTTGTCTTTTTCCGCTTCCAGTCGCTGATCGTGCGCTGGGAGATGCCGGTGCGCTCGGAGAGCGCGGTCTGGGAGATATGTTTTTCCTCCATGATGTGGAAGATACGTTCGCTGATTGTCATTAGGGACCTCCTGTCGGGATAATCGGGTTCCCGGCTCAAACGAAGCCGGAGCGGGGGATGAGCAATTCCGTATATACGGTAACACAAGCTTTCCGGTCTTGTCAAGATTCGCCGTGGTGCAGGAATACAGATGTTAAGGTTTTCAGTTACAGGCTGCCAAGAAATTCGTTTTGCGCGGCTTTTTCGCGCAAAACCCGGGTTTAACGGCGCGCGGCGCTAAACTGTACCCGGAAAAACGGACAACTTCAGCACCGCGTAAGCGCGATACGATTCAGCGTGTCGGAATCGCCGCGCGCAGCCTTACGACATTGCAAAGCAATGTTTTTACCTCCTCGACAAGGTGTGAACTGTTCCTGCAGGAATTCGGCGAAGACATATTCGGAGAGAAATCTGTTGTAAAACCCGGACTGATCCCGTATACTGTTAATGTTTGTCTTCTGCCGCTCCCCGGAGCGGGATCCGAAAAACCATAGCCATTGCCGCGGGAACTGAGAGAGCGGACAATGCTGCGTACCCCGCGCGGGTTTTTATGATACGGGATTGCGTCAATGAAAGAGATATGGAGAAAAATCAGAAGGCGGGGATACATGCCCGCCTTTATCCTGTTCTGCGCCGCCCTGCTGCTGGCAATCGGTCTGTATCCGCGGGAACTGGCGTTTATCGCGCCGCCGCAGGAATATGAAAACAACGAGGTGAAGAACAGCAGGATTATTTTTTCGAAGCCTTCCGGCTTTTACGAGACGGCGTTTACGCTCTGGATCAAGGCGCCGACAAAAGAGATCTATTATACGCTGGACGGGACGGATCCGGTGCGCGGGAAGGAGGGGACCTATGCATATGACGCGCGGGAGGGAATCCGGATTGAGGACGTCACACCTTCGGAGAATGTCCACTCCATCCGCACGGATGTGACCACCGGATTCGACACCGCTGCCGTGAAGGAATTCGGGAAGGAGGAGGACCTGATTCCGTATCGGGTGCCGGAGGATCCCGTGGACAAGTGCACGATTCTCCGGGCGGCATTTTATTCAGAGGAAGGGGAACGGAGCGAGATCCAGACAGGCGCGTATTTTATCGGGTATGAAGGCCGGAAAGGGTACGGCGGGATCAAAACCGTGTCGGTGATCACGGATCCGGCGAATCTGTTCGACTACGAGAAAGGAATCTATGTTACCGGAAAGACATTTGATGATTTCGCGGCGGCGGATTCCTTTCACAACGGTAAGATCTGGTACCGGCATGTCTGGTGGTGGTGGGACGCGAACTATAACAGAAGCGGGCGTGACTGGGAGCGCACCGCGAATGTCCAGTTTTTCGACAGTGACGGCAGCCTGCTGCTCCAGCAGGAAGCGGGAATCCGGATCCAGGGCGGCGGAAGCCGCGGTTTTCTGCCAAAAAGCCTGAACCTGTACGCCCGGCGCGACTATGACGGCAATACGCGCTTTCATTATGATTTTTTCGGCACGGGATTTGAGGCAAAGCGCCTGACCCTGACGACCTGCGGGGACGATTATTATACGAAACAGAAGGACAGACTGGTCTCTGAGCTGGCGGAGGGGCAGGGATTCGCGGTGATGCACTATGAGCCCTGCATGCTGTTCCTGGACGGGGAATTCTGGGGATTTTATTACCTCACGGAAAAATATGATGAGAAGTATTTCAGCTATTATTACGGTGTCCCGGAGGAGGAAGTCGTAGAGATCAAAAACAATCAGATCGAAGTCGGAACAGGGGAGGATCTCTCGCTCTATGAGGAGATGAAAGCTTTCATCGAGGAATCGGATATGTCTGTTCAGGAGAATTACGAAAGGGCCTGTGAACTGATCGACATGGACAGTTTCCTCAATTATTACGCGGTGCTGATCTACTGTGCCCGCTGCGGGGACTGGCCGAACGGCAATTTCGCCCTGTGGCGGACGAGGGAGGTGCCCGAAGCCCGCACGGAGGGGGAGACCGGCGGCAGCCCGGAGGAGGGGGAGACCGGCTCTGCCCAGGAGGAAGGGGAGGCAGACCGGGACAGCGATCCTGCCCGGGACAGCGGACCGCGGGAGACGGAGGAATCCCCGTACAGGGACGGCCGCTGGCGCTGGGTTTTGTTCGATGTCAACTCCGCGGCGATCTCGCCGAACCTGCAGGAGCACGATACCCTCGCGTACGTCCGGAAAAACAAATCGATGCGGATGTTTGCGAGCCTGTGGGCAAATCCCGGTTTCCGGGAGCAGTTTTCGGAGCGGATCCTGGAATACGGACGGACATTTTTCGCGCCGGAATCCGTAAACAGTCTCCTCGACGGGTACGAGACCGTGATGAAGGACCCCATGGAGATCCATTACAGCCGCTTTTTCGGAGAAGAGTCCGGACTGGATTTTTCCGGGATCACAAAGGAGACAATCAGGGACTTTTTTGCTGTCCGGTACGCGGCGGTGGAGAAATTCCTGGAGGACAGCGCGCCGGAACCCTGAGGATTCCCGGAACAGCGTCTTCCCGGGACAGAGTTTTTCCGGGAACGACATTTTTTCGGAAACAGTTATTTTTCCGGGAACGGTTTTATTCCAGGGACAGAGTGTATTCAGGGAAAGAATTTTTCAGGGGCAGAGTATT
>JAUNJS010000161.1:4202-7158 GCA_030533125.1 Eubacteriales bacterium
CCGGTTTGTAAGGAGAAAAATGGCGACAGATATAGTCCTGTCCATACCCGGCAGGGGAAATACGTATTTCTACTTTACGAATATGGGGAAGGATGGTTTTTCCCGGGAACAGCAGAGGGAAATTGCGGCTTTGATCCGGTCCTACAGGGAGCGCTATCCAAAGCTGGAGATCCCGGTTGTCCAGGATTTCGGCATGGAGGAGGGGACACGCTTCTCGGGGAAAAAATACGGGGATTTTGCCGCCTGCAGGGACAACGCGGTATACAACGCGGACCTGCATTCGATTTCCTACAATCATATCCGGGTCTCCAAAATGCCGGCGGACCTGTCCCCGGAAGATCTGCAGAGCATCATGGACAGGTATGAAACCGTGAAGCTCGTATCCGGGGAGGCCGCGGGAATCCGCGCGGAGCTGATGAACCGGGGCACCCCTCCGCCGCGGATCGACGAGGAAATCCGCCGGGCGGCGCGCGGCATCCTGGCCCGGCAGCCGGAGCGGTGCCGTCCGTCCGGCACCGATGCGCATCCCGGCTGCATCGATCCCGGCCCGCACAACGGACTCCCGCTGGAGGATCCCTGTTTCGCGGATGTGTGGGCGGTCCGGCAGCTGGAGGAGACCATGAGCGTCCGGAGGCTGACGGTACATGAATTGGGACATGCAATTTCAGAGACTTATGCTATACTGAAGGAGAAAAAGATCAAAAAGCTCTTTTCGACGTGCAGGGACGGGTTTGAGAATCTCGATGAGTTCTGCGCGGAGTGCTTTATGGCATCCGAATATACCGGCGGAATCCCGCTGGCAGCGCGGTTCGCGTCGATTCTGGCGGAGAAACTGTGACCGCCGCCGGGACCGTCCCGGCGCGCCGCGTAACGCTGGCCATCTTACAGACTACAGACAATTTCCAGGAGGTATGATCAATGAAGACACTTGACGACTACATTCGCGTGATTCCCGATTTTCCGGAGCCCGGCGTACTGTTCCGCGACATCACGACCGTCTTTCAGGACGCAGAGGGCATGCAGATGGCGATTGACCAGATGCAGGAGCAGGTAAAGGATCTGGATTTTGACGTGATCGTGGGCGCGGAATCCCGCGGATTTATCTACGGGGCCGCGATGGCGTACAATCTGCACAAGCCCCTGGTTCTTGTCCGGAAAAAAGGAAAGCTCCCCTGGAAAACAGAGTCTGTCGACTATGACCTGGAATACGGCAAGGCGACACTCGAGATCCACGTGGATGCCGTTCATCCCGGACAGAAGTGTCTTCTGGTGGATGACCTCCTCGCGACCGGCGGTACGGTCCGCGCCGCGGCAAAGCTGATCGAGAAACTGGGCGGAGAAGTCGCCGGCATCCTGGTCATGATCGAGCTCAAGGGCTTGGAGGGAAGGAAAAAACTTGAGGGCTACCGGGTGAATTCCGTTCTGGCCTACGACGGGAAATGATCCGGCTTTCCCGCCGCGAAAGAGATGATCTATGCAGAGCCGGTATAGAATCCTCTATGAGGCTTATCAAGAGCTTATAATGAACTTATAAAGAGCCGGAACCCCCGGCGTGACAGTTATTTCATTCTGCAGGTCAGACACTGACCGGGGACGCAGAGACACAACAGGTGCAGGTGCTTAAAACAGCACCTGTGCCGCAGGGAAAGGAAAACGAAGAAATGTATACATACGCCTGCCTGAATAATATTTCCGAAAAGGGACTGGCGAAGTTCTCAAAACAGTATCAACAGACAGAGGATCTGCAGAAAGCAAACGGAATCCTGGTGCGCAGCGCCTCCATGCACGGGATGGAACTCTCGGATGAGGTGCTGGCGATCGCCCGTGCCGGCGCGGGGGTCAACAATATCCCGATCGAGGATCTGGCAAAAAAGGGAATCGTTGTCTTCAATACGCCGGGGGCGAACGCGAACGGCGTCAAGGAGCTTGTGTTCGCGGGGATGCTTCTGGCCTCCCGCGACATCGTGGAGGGGGTGGACTGGGTCCGCGCCAACTGGAACAACGAGGATATCGCGAAAGTCGCGGAAAAGGAGAAGAAGCGGTTCGCGGGAACGGAGCTGCAGGGCAAGAAGATCGGAATCATCGGCCTCGGCGCCATCGGCGTCCAGGTCGCCAACACGGCTGTGAATCTGGGCATGAAGGTCTATGGCTATGATCCGTATGTCTCTGTGGATTCCGCCTGGCATCTGTCCAGCAGGATCAAGCATCTGATCCGGATTGAGGACATCTACGATCTCTGCGATTATATTACGATCCACGTGCCCGCACTGCCCTCGACAAAGGGTATGATTGACGAACACGCGATTGAGATGATGAAGACAGGCGTCATCCTGATCAATATGGCCAGGGATTCCCTGGTCGACGAGGAGGCGGTAGTCCGCGCTCTGCGCGCCGGCAAGATCCGCCGCTATGTCTCGGATTTTCCCAACCCCACAGTCGCCGGCCGCAGGGGCTGCATCACGATCCCCCACCTGGGCGCGTCGACCGAAGAGGCCGAGGACAACTGTGCCGTCATGGCAGTCGAAGAGCTGTCCGATTATCTGGAAAACGGCAACATCAAAAACAGTGTCAATTATCCCAACTGCGACCTCGGCAAGTGCGAGACAGGAAACCGCATCAGCGTCTTCCATGTCAACAAGGCGAATATGATCACGCAGCTCACCAGCATTATCGGCAGTTCGAACGTCAATATCGCGAGCATGGCCAGTAAATCGAAGGGCGAAGTCGAGTACACCCTTTTTGATCTCGACAACGCGCCCGGAGAGGATCTGCTGACCCGGATCCGCGCGATCCCCGGGGTATTCCGCGTCCGCGAGATCTGCAGGAAATAATGGTTCTCCGGCAGGTCGGAGTGCGGGGCGCGCGGAGCAGCGCGCAGCTTTAATCATTTGAGTCGGCGAGCCATACTTCAGGGCATGGCGTGGTGCCACAAACCACGTATGTATAAAACTACGCG
>JAUNJS010000162.1 GCA_030533125.1 Eubacteriales bacterium
AGACCTTATTCCATTTACTCCAGCTTCACGGCGCAGACATTTTTTCCATTTTTTCCAGGGTGACGGCGCAGACCTTGTATTCGGGGATCCGGGCGAATTCGTCGAACACGGCGTTGGTGATGCGGTTGACGGGGGCGTCCGGGAAGTGGAAGGGCATCCAGGTTTCGCCGGGGTATACCTTGTCTCCCACTCTGGCGGCGACGTCGATGGAGCCGCGGCGGCTCCGGACGATGATGCGCTCGCCGTCCTCAATGCCGAGCCGCGCGGTGTCTTCGCGGTTCACTTCGATAAAGCCTTCGCCCGCGATTTCCTTCAGGCCGGGGGAGCGCATGGTCATGGACGCGGCGTTGTACTGGCTGAGGATGCGTCCGGTGCTGAGGATGAACGGATACTCGTCGTCGGGCAGCTCCGCGGAAGGTGTGTACGGGGCGGGATAAAAGAGCGCCTTTCCTCTGGCGGGGCCGTTCGCGTGCATGATGGGCGTGCCGGGGTGGGTGCTGTCAAGGCAGGGCCACTGGAGGCTCTCTCCGGCGTCCAGTCGGGCGTGCGAGATGCCGTGATAGCTCGGGGTGAGCGCGGCGATCTCGTCCATGACCTCCGCCGGGGTCATCCGTTTCTGGGGATAGCCCATGGCGTTCATGAGGTCGGTGAGGATGTCGATGTCGGTCCGCATATCGCCGGGCACCGTGACTGCCTTGCGGATGCGCTGGACTCTCCGCTCTGTGTTGGTAAAGGTGCCCTCTTTTTCCGCGAAACTGACGGCGGGGAGGATCACATCCGCGTATTCGGCGGTCTTTGTCAGGAAAAGCTCCTGCATCACGAGAAATTCGAGGCTCTTCAGGGCTTTTTCGACGTGCGCGGTGTCGGGGTCGGAGACGATGGGGTCCTCGCCGCAGATGTAAAGGCCGCGGATGCGTCCGTCGATGGCGGCGGGGAAGACCTCGGTCGCCTTGAGGCCGGGTTTCGGGTTGAGCTTCACGCCCCAGGCCTGTTCGAATTTTTCCCGGACGGCATCGTTGTCGACCTTCTGGTAGCCGGGGTAGTCCGTGGGCTGAGTGCCCATGTCGCAGGCGCCCTGCACGTTGTTCTGGCCGCGCAGGGGATTGACGCCGCAGCCGGGGCGGCCGAGCTTGCCGGTGACGAGGGCGAGGTTCGAGAGGCTCATGACGCCCTCGGTGCCCGTGGTGTGCTCCGTCACGCCGAGGCAGTAGATGATGGGCGCCCTGCCTGCTTTCGCGTACATGCGGGCCGCCTCGCGGAGGCTGTCGGGGTCGATGTGGCAGATCTCTCCC
Organism: Eubacteriales bacterium; assembly: GCA_030533125.1. Taxonomy (GTDB): domain Bacteria; phylum Bacillota; class Clostridia; order Lachnospirales; family Lachnospiraceae; genus CAG-791. Next base: position 1,293 of record JAUNJS010000162.1, read on the forward strand.
ACCCGCTCCGGTGTGTAGTCCGCGACGAGTTTTTTCAGTTCCTCAAAGTTTTCCGTGTATTTTTCAATATACTCCCTGTCTTCAAGGCCCTCCTCCAGGATCACATGGATCATGCCGTTCGCGAAGGCGACGTTTGTGCCGGGCCGAAGCTGCAGATGGATGTCCGCCTGGTGCGAGAGCCTGATCCTGCGGGGGTCAACCACGATGAGGCGGGTCCCGCGGCGCACGGCCTCGCGGATCTGCATGCCGACGACCGGATGGGCCTCCTCGGGGTTGGAACCCACGAGCAGGATGCAGTCCGCTTCGTGGGTGATGTCGTGAATGGTGTTTGTCATAGCCCCGGAGCCAAGGGTCTTCGCCAGGCCGGCGACGGTCGCGGAGTGGCACACGCGGGCGCAGTTGTCGGTGTTGTTGTTGCCGAAACAGGTGCGGACCATCTTCTGGACCATGTAGATGTCCTCGTTGGCGGAGCGGGAGCACGCGAAACCGGCGAGCGACTCGTCCCCGTACTTCGCGCGGATCTCTATGAAGCGCTTCGCGGCGTATCCGATCGCCTCGTCCCAGGAGGCAGGCTCAAATCTGCCTGTCTCCCTGTTTTTGATCAGGGGTGTGCGGAGCCTGTCCTCCGCGTGCACAAAGTCAAAACTGCCGTTTCGCCCCTTGACGCAGAGACGCCCGTGGTTCGCGGGGCCGTCGGCTGCCTCCGCGCTCACGATGCGGTTGTTTTTGACGACCAGGTCGAGCTGGCAGCCTGTCGCGCAGTGGGGGCAGGTCGTGCGCACTTTTCTGACCTCCCACTCGCGGTATCGGTCTCTTCTCTTCAGGCTCAGGGCGCCGGTGGGGCAGGCGGCGGCACAGTTGCCGCAGCTCTCGCAGCCCGTCTCCCGCCAGTCCGCGCCGAAGGGAGCGTCGACGAGGTGGAAGGTCCCGGTCCGGCTGCTGGAGAGCGAGCCATTGCCGGCGACAAGATGGCAGACGCTGATGCAGCGCTGGCAGTGGATGCACTTGGACGGGTCATAGGCAATGTACGGGTTGTCCTCGAGGCGCGGGAGCCTGCGCTCGATCTTCGCCCGCGAGCCCGCAAAGCCGGCCTCTTTGATCCCGTACCGGTTGCAGAGCTCCTGCAGGCGGCAGATCCCGTTTCCGGGGCAGCTCATGCAGTCGGCATGGTGGTTGGAGAGGAGCAGGCGGAGCACCGTCCTGCGGTGCGCGTCGATCCTCTCCGAAGAGGTGCGGATCCGCATTCCCTCCACAGCCTTCGTCCGGCAGGCGGCAAAGAGGTGGTCAAAGCCTTCGACCTCTACCACGCAGAGCCTGCAGGAGCCGATTTCGTTGACGCCCTTCAGATAACATAATGTCGGTATATCGATCCCTTCCGCCCGCGCGGCTTCCAGGATCGTCGTGCCGGCCCCGGCACAGATCGTTTTCCCATCGATCGTAAAAGTGGTCATAGCGGAGACTCCTTTCCATCACACGGTATTAAACTCTGCCCCCGACCATCGCGCCGCAGCCGTAGTGGTCGCAGCGCAGGCACCTGCCCGCTTCGCGCATCGCTTCCTCCGGGGTCATGGGCACTTCAACTTCCTCAAAATTCTGCCTCCGTTCAAAAGGATCGACCTCTTCGATCTCGGCTCTTCCGGTGGGCACGCACCGGTTCGGCATGGCGGGCGGCACAACGGCCGTGCCGGGGATTTTGTGGTGGTATCCGAGGTATTCGTCGATGTTATATGCCGCCACCTGCCCGGCCGCGATCGCGTTGATCGCTGTTGAAGGGCCTGTCACACAGTCGCCGCCGGAAAAGACGCCGTCCCAGCCGCTGACCATGCAGGCTTCGTCCGCTTCGATCATTCCGCGGTTCACGGGTATGCCGGCCGCCTCAAAGGCCGCGACATCACTCCTCTGGCCCACGCCGAGGATGAGGACGTCGCATTTGAACCGGTAGGGATAGCGGCTGGAGTGTTCCGTCGTCATCATGCCCGCCCGGTCATATTCGCCGACGATCTGCGGCTGGAGCCAGACGGCACAGGCCTTCCCGGTCGCGGGGTCCGTCTCGATGTGCAGGAAGGAAAGGAGCGTCCGGAAGCGCACGCCCTCCTGCATCGCGCTCTCCATCTCGCTCGCCAGAGCGGTGATATCATCTCTCTTCCTTGTAAAAACATGGACGGTTCTGGCGCCCAGACGCACGGCCGTCCTCGCGGCATCCATGGCCACATTTCCGCCGCCGATCAGGACGACCCGCTTGTCCTGAAGATCCAGAGGCTGTCCCTGCGCGGCCAGCTGCAGGAAATCGGCTGCGGGGATCACGTTCTCAGCGTCGGCATTTTCCATCGGGATCCTGTTTCCGATCTGCGCGCCGAGGCCGAGATAGACGGCGTCATAGTTCTTTTTCAACTCTGAAAAGGCAATGTCGCGCCCGATCTTTGTGCCGCAGCGCAGTTCGATATTACCTGTGGAGAGGATGGCTCTGATGTCCCTGTCGAGCCGCTCCTTGGGAAGGCGGTATTCGGGGATGCCGTACCGCAGCATGCCGCCGGGCTTCTCATGTTCTTCAAAAATGACAACCTTGTGCCCCATGAGTACCAGGAACCAGGCTGCCGTCAGTCCCGAGGGGCCGCTGCCGACGATCGCGACCGCCCTGCCCGTCGAAACATTCGGCACGGGCGCGGGTACTTCATCTGCGTTGACCATGTCCACCGCGTACTTTTTGAGACCGCGGATATTGATGGGCGCGTCGATGATCGAGCGGCGGCATTTCCGCTCGCAGGGATGCTCGCAGATCATAGCGCAGGCGGTGGGGAAGGGGTTTTTCTCCCGGATCACCTGCACGGCGCCCGCGTATTCCTCGTTTTTGATCAGGGCGATATATCCGGGGACGTTGACGTGCGCGGGACAGAGCGTCATACAGGGGACGGTCTGCGACACGTTCTCGACGCATCTGCGGTTCTGAATGTGGCTGATATACTCGTCCTCAAACTCCGTCAGGCTGTCGAGGACCGTGTCCGCCGCCACGACGCCGACCGCGCAGTCCGCTGTCTCCTTGATCATCTGGCAGAGGGCGCGCATTTCATCAAGCGTCTCCATGGTCCCGTCGCCGCTCAGGATCTTTCCCAGCATCCGGTCGACTTCCACCAGACCGTCCCTGCAGGGCACGCATTTGCCGCAGGACTGGTTCAGGGAAATCTGCAGCAGCGAGCGGTACAGCACGAGCGGGCACATTCCCGGCGGATAAGAGCTCATGCGGGAACGGAATCGATGCAGGACCACGTCGATCCGCTGATTCATATTTCCTTTTCTGGCGAGTGTTTTCATAGATATCTCCTGTCCCACTGATGTTGTTAAATATAACGTTTTTGTATTCTGATTCCGGAATTGTATTCTGATCCGGGGTTACATTCTGAATCCGGATTTATAGTCTGACTCCGGATTTCCATTCTGATTCGGGGTTTACATTCTGACTGCAAATTTACATTCTGATTCCAGATTCTTTCCAGATTCTTTTATGTCAGCAACGCAAGGCTGTTCCGGATGTGCAGCAAATACCGGTTCCTCTGACAAATCAGCTGTTTTCCATATTTATTTTACATACCGCTTTTTGTAAATCAACAACAAAAATGCTTTGTTAAAGATGCTTTGTTGCGTCCTGTTTCTGTTCAGGCTGCCACGAAATTCGAGGCGTTTTGCGCGGCTTTTTCGCGCAAAACCCGAGTTTAACGGCGCGCGGCGCCGCGTAAGCGCGACACGCTTTAGCGTGTTGGAATCGCCGCGCGCAACGTTACGACATTGCGAAGCAATGTTTTCACCCCCTCGATAGGGCGTGAACAGAAAACTGCGTCCTGCGTTGCCGGGCACGAAACCAGTACACACCCGGTTCACACCCTCCCGGGGATGTGAACATGATACATTCGAAAATAGTATTCAAAACGCTTCGCGCTGTGATTTTCGCCCCCGGGACTCCGGTTTATGTGTAAAAAACACGCGCAAAAGCCGTCGATGCCGGCCCCCTGTAAACAGTACAAATCTGCTCTTCTTTTTTGGCTGGAATAACTTTTATGCTGTAAGCCGGACTGTACGTATGTTACAATAGAAACAATTAGAATATGGCATAACACCCGCTTGTTTTTAACCGATTTACGGCATAACACCCGCTTGTTTTTTTACCGGTTCACGGCATGACACCTGCTTGTTTTTTCTCAAAAATCGGAGGCTGGGTTACGGAATGCCGCACGCCTCCGGCCATCAGAAAGGAGAGGATATGTTATGAAAACCAGATTCAGATTATTGTCCGTGGTGCTGGCTGCCGTAATGTTGATCGGAACTGCCGTCTGCGTCCATGCCGAACCGCCTGCGGCAGAGCATCATGTTGAATTGACGGAGGTCGGCAGTTTCACGAACGGAGGGCTCCGTGTCCTCTACAACTGCTTCCTGGAAGGCGCAGGGAACAATTCGGCATATGTCTACGCTCCGGACGGCTCGAAGATCACCGAAGATGCCGTCAGCAATGTGGAGTTTCTCGAAAACGGTATGTATGAGCTGACCAAAGCCGACGCGGAGGACATCAACAGCAAAGCGCTTGTAAATGCTGACGGAAAAATTCTCATCCCCTTTGAAAATGCTTTCTACAGCTGGCCTTCCGATTCCTATAACAAGAGTCAGAGCAGGTTCATCCTTGTCTATTACGGGACAGAAGAGACGGAAAGTCAGGAGGAGGCGCTCTTTTACATCACCGACGCGCTGATCGCGGTCGGCGGTCCCAAAAAAGACGATGTTATGTACAAGGGATACGTGAGGATTTACGACATCGAGAAAGAACAGTTTGTCGAGAATATCCAGTTCGAACAGTTCGATAAGTACGATACACTGCACATCGTCGGCGGCAGTATCCTGGTCCAGAACGAAGACAAGACATACACGCTCTATGACGCGGAAGGCAAAAAGCTCCTTGACCTGGGCTCCAGGATCGAGAACAACGCCGCTTTCATCGTTGAGAAAGACGACACCGGTTCGGGATATAAGATCTACGATGAAAGCGGAAAAGAAGTCTCCTCCGGCACGGGCAGCGCGTATCCGTTCACCAGCACGAGCAATTATCTGTCCACTTATGGAAACGGAAGTTACACTGTGATCGACGCTTCCGGGAAGCAGGTGTTGAGCAAGCCTGTGTCCACTGTCTACTCTGAAGATCATGGTATTTTCCGCGTGCAGACCGACAGTGACAGCAAGGGAAAACAGTTCATCGACGCCGACGGAAATGTCCTCGGCGAAACCGAAGGGGATTATTATTCCCTCGGTTACGGCGTCACTGCGGTTGAAACAGGCGTCAAGACCTTTACACTGTTCGGGCCTGCCGGGAACATTGCGGAAGAAATCAGGGACGAGAAATACGGGACGCTTTTCAGCAAAGATGGCAGTGTCATTGCCTATAATGACGGCAGCGGCTATGTGCCCTACAGCGAAGACACCAATTATACCATCTACAAGGACTTTGTCCTCCTCGTGGATCCTTCCGGCAGCGACCCGCTTGCCCTGTACGATATGTTTACCGGAAACAAGCTGCTTGATGACGGCTTCACCAGCGTCTATAATCTCGGTGACCGCATCGTGCTCGAATACAAGAACGGTTCGGACTGCACTTACAAAACTTTCGAAATCACGATTGCGGAAGGAAAATAAGCCGCTTGAAGAACCCTTGAAGAACAAAAGGATGCAATCGGATATTATCGCGTGAAGATCAAAAGGATACGGTCGGATAAAACCGCGTAAGGGTCAAAAAGATGCAAACGGAAAAAATCGCGTGAACATCTAAATGATGCGGTCGGATAAAATCGCGTTAAGATCAAAAGGATACGGTCG
>JAUNJS010000163.1:0-1474 GCA_030533125.1 Eubacteriales bacterium
AAGGTTAACGGACCTGCAGCTGCGCATGTTTTCATTTTTGACCTTCTTGTGGTAAGATGGCTGTAAAAGCGCGGCCGGCTTTTGACGGCAGAGCAGCCGGACAGTTTCTAATGGATCCGATGGCAGAAAGGAGAAGCAGATGACCTGCAGGGAATTTTCCGACAGTATTCCGGCTTTTATGAATGATTTGCTGGATAACGCGGCACTGCGTTCTTTTCTTGCGCACTATCAGGAGTGCGCCTCCTGCCGGGAGGAGCTGGACATCCAGTATCTGATCGGCAAAGCTTTTCACGAGACCCGGATCAGTGAGGATGTAGACCGGTCCAGAGATCTGCGGGCATATATTGAGATGGAGCGACGCCGCCTGAAGCTGCGCCTTCGCGTCGCGCGTACTGCCGCCGTCCTGGAGGCGGCTGCCGTAATTCTGTTCGCCGTGACCGCGGCGCTGTACTTTGCCTGAAAGCGCGGGCCCGGCGGACGGGGCAGGGGGATACGCTGCGCGGCAATTTCCGGAACATAAAACGCGTAAAAAACAGTCATATAAAAGGACATTGACAAGATGAGCGATGGGAAAAAGAAAGTGCTGCTGGTGGACGGCCACAGCATCCTGAACCGCGCGTTCTACGGGATGCCGGATCTGACAAACGCAAAGGGTGTGCACACAGGTGCCGTATACGGATTTTTGAACATTCTGTTCAGCCAGCTTGACGAGATCGATCCCGATTACCTGGCAGTGGCTTTTGATGTGCATGCTCCGACGTTCCGGCACGACGCGTATGAGGCGTATAAGGGAACCAGGAAAGCAATGCCCGAGGAGCTGCGCGAGCAGGTCCCGCTGATGAAAAAGATGCTCGCGGCAATGGGGATCCGGATCTGTGAGAAGGCCGGGCTGGAGGCCGACGATATTCTGGGAACGCTCGCCAGAAAAGCGGAGGCGATGGATATGGATGTTGTCCTGCTCTCCGGGGACAGGGATCTTCTGCAGATCGCGACAGACCGGATCTGCATCCGGATTCCGCGCACTAAGCAGGGGCAGACGGTCATCGATGATTTCCGGGCACCCCAGGTGGAAGAAGCGTACGGAGTGACACCGCGGCAGTTTATCGACGTGAAGGCCCTGATGGGGGATACCTCTGACAACATTCCGGGCGTGCCGAAGGTCGGGGAGAAGACTGCGACCGGCCTGATCCGGGAATACGGATCCGTGGACGGTGTCTACGAGCATCTGGATGAGATCAAAAAGCCTTCCCTCCACAGGAATCTGGCGGAAAATGAAGACAAGGCGCGGATGAGCCTGTTCCTTGCGACCATTAAAACAGACTGCGATGTCGAGCTGGAGGAGGAGAAAGCGGCGGCGGGCGGTTATTTCACCCGGGAGGCTTTCGAACTCTGCACAGAGCTTGGGTTCAAGAATTTTCTTTCCCGTTTCGACAAAGAAGTCCTGGAGGAGAAAGAAGCCGGCTTTTCTTTCAAG
>JAUNJS010000163.1:1574-7141 GCA_030533125.1 Eubacteriales bacterium
AACCGCGGAAGCCGCGCAGGCCGGAAAAGCCGTGGAAGCGGGGAAGGAAACCACGGAAGCCGCGGAAGCGGATTCGTCCGGGAAGGATTCCCCGGTCATCGGTGTCTGGCCGCTGTATGACCGCGCGGGGTACGGGATGGAGGCGCCCTCAGTGCTGTCGGGCGCGGCGGTATCGTGGAAAAAACCGTCGTCTCGCGCGGCGGGCGGAAACCGGTTCGTCCGCGTCGGCGAAGAGCTTTCCGCGGAAGTGCTGGAAGCGTTTCTGCGGAATCTCCGCATCGCCGTCCGCGACGCACAGAAGAAAACAGGCGCCGTGCTCGCGCTTTTTGCCCAGAAGGAGCACATGCCGCTGTGGGGCATCGATCCCGCCGCGGAATTTGACGGGCGGATCAACCTCGACGGCATTCTGGACCTGCTTGTCGGCTGCTATCTCGTGAATCCGCTGAAAAGCGATTATGAGATCGAGGACATCGCCAGCGAGTATCCGGGAATCACTCTGCAGAACAGGAAGCAGCTGTTCGGGAAGAAGACATGGGCCGGGGCGCTGGGAGACGACCCCGACGCGGCCATGGCCTATGCGTGCCGCGCGGCGCAGGCGCTTTGCGCCGCGGCGCCTCTTGTGCGGGATAAACTCCGGGAGCAGGGGATGTGGGAACTGTATACGCGGATGGAGCGCCCGCTCACGTACATTCTGTACGATATGGAGCGCATCGGGATCCGCATCGATCCGGAGGCCCTGCAGGAGTACAGCGCAAGCCTCGGAGGCCGGATCGACGAGCTGGAACAGCGAATCTATGAGGAGACGGGCGAGACTTTCAACATTGCTTCTCCCAAACAGCTGGGCGAGATCCTGTTCGGAAAAATGGGACTGCCGGGCGGAAAGAAAACGAAAACAGGTTATTCCACGGCGGCCGGCGTTCTGGAAAAACTCGCGCCGGACTATCCCGTCGTCAATGATATCCTTGCGTACAGGGGTCTGACGAAGCTCCGCTCTACATACGCGGACGGTCTGATGGCCTATGTGGCGGACGACCGCCGGATCCATACGACCCTCAAGCAGACGATCACGGCCACCGGCCGCATCAGCTCGACGGACCCGAACCTACAGAACATTCCTATGAAGACGGAGCTTGGCAGGCAGATCCGGAAAGCTTTTATTCCCCGCGAGGGCTTTACGTTCACGGATGCAGACTATTCGCAGATCGAACTGCGGATCCTCGCGCACATGTCCGCGGACCCCGGCCTGATTGAGGCCTACCGGGAGAACGAGGACATCCACCGCATCACCGCCTCCAGGGTCTTTCACACACCCTTTGACGAAGTGACCCCGTTGCAGCGCAGAAACGCGAAGGCGGTCAATTTCGGAATCGTGTACGGAATCAGCTCGTTCGGACTCTCCCAGGGTCTGTCCATTTCCAGACAGGAAGCGGCGGAATACATCAAGGCGTATTTCAAGACATATCCCGGGATCAAGGTCTTCCTGGACGGACTTGTCTCCTCCGCGAAGAAGAACGGCTACGCGTCCACGATGTACGGACGCCGCCGCCCCGTGCCGGAGCTTTCCTCCAGCAATTTTATGCAGCGCTCCTTCGGCGAGCGCGTCGCGATGAATTCCCCGATCCAGGGCTCCGCCGCGGACATTATGAAGATCGCCATGATCCGCGTCTGGGAACGGATCCTGCGGGAAAAATGCCGCTCACAGCTCATTCTCCAGATCCACGACGAGCTCCTGATCGAGACCGCCCCGGGGGAGGAGGATCTGGTGCGCAGCATCCTCGAGGAGGAGATGGGGCGCGCCGCGGAGCTGTCCGTGCGGCTCGAGACCGATGTCCACAGCGGCACGGACTGGTATGTGGCAAAGTAAGGACCTGTCACTTAATAACTTAGGAAAATCTGCATGTCTTTTTTTCCAATTACTGCGTCAAAAAGCCTCGGCGATGCCCGCATCGCCTACGTTTTTTTCCTTGTACTCGAAAGAAAATCCTATGCATCTTTCCTGAGTTATTTTCGGACAGTTCCTAAGGACTCTTTTGTCTGTGCGGCTGTCCTGAAATTCGGAGGGCATATTTGTGACAAAGAACAGCAGTAAACACACCATGAAAATCATCGGCGTGACGGGCGGCGTCGGGTCCGGAAAGTCTGAAATCCTGCATTATCTGCAGACAGAGTATAACTGCCGCGTCCTGATGGCGGACGAAGTGGCGCGGGCGCTGGAAGCACCCGGCGGGACCATTTACAGACCACTGATCGAGCTTCTTGAGCAGTATCCCGTCCCCGAGGGAAGGGATTCGACGCTGCGGCCGGCTCCCGTGACCCTGCCGGACGGAAGGATCAACAATCCGGAGATGGCGCGCAGGATTTTTTCCCGGCCGGAGCTTCTGGAAAAGGTGAATCAGCTTGTGCATCCGGCAGTCAAGACCTTCATTCTCGAGGAGACAGAACGGGAGAGGGACGCCGGAAATATCGATTTCTTTGTCGTGGAAGCCGCGCTCCTGATCGAGGGCGGGTACGGCAGAGAGGTGGATTCCATGTGGTATATCTACTGTGACGCGGCGGAGCGCCGCAGGCGTCTGAAGGCCTCCCGCGGATACAGCGACGAGAAGGTCGACAGTATCATGGAAAACCAGCGGGGCGAGGCATTTTACAGAGAGAACTCCGACGTCGTGATCGACAACAGCGGGGCGCTGGAGGAATCCTGCCGACAGGTGGATGAGGCGCTGCGGGGACTGGGATACGGACAGACGGATGGAGAATTCCCGACTGCCTGACCGCGGGGCGCGGCAGGGGCCGGGACACGGAACAGGGATATAAAAGAAACGGTAAAAGAGGTATGCGATTTGAAAGTATTGCCAGCGGAAGCAGCGGCAATTGTATCTATGTGGGCTCCGACAAAACGCACCTGCTGCTGGACGTGGGCATCAGCAGAAAGAGAACGAACGAGGCGCTCCATGAAATCGGCCTGGATCTGAAGGAGATCGACGGCATTTTTCTGACGCACGAGCACACGGATCATATCAGCGGCCTGCCGGTGATCGCGAAATACGCGCAGATGCCGATCTACGCGACGAGGGGGACGATCGAGGCGTTGCGCCGTATGCCCAAATACCGGGAGATTGATCCCGGCCGGTTTATCTGTGTCCGGGCCGATGAGCCGCTGGAGGTCGGAGATTTGAAGATTGACCCGATGCGCATCTCTCACGACGCCGCGGAACCGGTGGGCTACCGGGTCTGCGAGGGGGCGAAAAAGGCCTGCGTCTGTACGGATCTCGGCTGTTATACGGAGTATACGCGGGCCTGTCTCGAGGATGCGGACGTCCTGCTTCTGGAGTCGAACCACGATGTCAATATGCTGCAGGTGGGGCACTATCCCTATCCGCTGAAGCAGCGTATCCTGGGAAACAGGGGGCATTTATCGAATGCCGCGAGCGGGCAGCTTTTAAGCCGGGTCCTGAATGACCATCTGCAGGGTATTTTCCTCGGCCACCTGAGCAGGGAAAACAACCTGCCGGAGCTGGCGTTCGAGACGGTCCGCGTCGAGCTGATGTTCTCGGAATCGGGATACCGGGCGGAGGAACTTCCCATCCGCGTCGCGGACCGCGACAGACCGTCCGGTCTGGTGGAGTTCTGAGAACAGGGAAACACAGATCAGAGAGAGCCTGCGCATGTGTTCAGAAGGAGTAGTATAAAAATGAAAAGAGCAATCGTAACCGTTGTCGGAAAGGACACGATCGGCATTATTGCCGCGGTCTGCACATATCTGGCGGAGAACCGGATCAATATTCTGGATATCTCCCAGACGATCGTGGACGGATATTTTAATATGATGATGATCATCGACGTCACGGAACTGGACAAGCCGTTCGGAACCATCGCGGATGAGCTGGCCAGGATGGGCGAAGAGAAGATCGGTGTCCAGATCCGCTGCCAGAAGGAAGAGATCTTTGACCTGATGCACAGGGTGTAAAACAGGGTGTAAAGGCGCGGCTTTTTTTCGACAATCGCGTCCTCGAGTGCGGGCGCCCGCAAATGTCCGCAAATGTTCGTGCGGGCACGGCATCTGCGGCCGCCTGCCCGCCGGTTTATACATGCATTCGATCTGCCGGAACCTTCCGGAATTTCCGGATACAGCCGGGAGTTCGGGATAGTATTGATAAGGAATAGAAAATGATTAATTTTTCGGAAGTAGCCGAGACCAACGCGATGATTGACCGCGAAAATCTCGATGTGCGCACAATTACCATGGGCATCAGCCTGCTGGACTGCGCGGATTCAAATCTGCAGCGGTTCCGTGAAAGAATTTATGACAAGATCACTATGAGCGCCAGCAATCTGGTGCGGACCGGCGAGGAGATCACAAAGGAATACGGGATTCCGATTGTCAACAAGCGTATCTCCATAACCCCGATCGCGATCGCGGCCGGCAGCGCCTGCCGCTGCAGCGACGATTATGTCATAGTCGCGAAAACGCTGGACCGCGCGGCGAAGGAGGTCGGCGTCAATTTCCTGGGCGGCTATTCCGCGCTCGTCTCCAAGGGGATGACGCAGTCCGACCGGATGCTGATCGAGTCCATCCCGGACGCGCTCTCGCAGACGGATGTCGTCTGTTCCAGCGTCAATGTGGGCTCTACGAAGACCGGCATTGATATGGACGCGGTGCGTCTGATGGGAAGTGTCATCAAGAGGACGGCGGAGCGCACCGCGGACAGGGATTCTTTCGGCTGCGCGAAGCTGGTGGTCTTCTGCAACGCCCCGGATGACAATCCCTTTATGGCGGGCGCGTTTCACGGAGTGACCGAGGCGGACCGGATCCTCAATATCGGCGTCAGCGGCCCCGGCGTCGTAAAGCGGGCGCTGGAGAAGGTGCACGGAGAGGATTTCGAAGTCCTGTGCGAGACGGTGAAAAAGACCGCGTTCAAGGTGACCCGCGTCGGACAGCTGGTGGCCCGCGAGGCGTCCAGAAGGCTGGGTGTCCCGTTCGGCATCATCGACCTCTCCCTTGCCCCTACCCCGGCTGTCGGCGACAGCGTGGCGGACATTCTGTGCGAGATGGGCCTCGAGAGCGCCGGCGCGCCCGGAACGACGGCAGCCCTCGCCCTCCTCAACGACCAGGTCAAAAAGGGCGGCGTCATGGCCTCCTCCTACGTGGGCGGGCTCTCCGGCGCCTTCATCCCGGTCAGCGAGGACCGCGGCATGATCCATGCCGCGCAGATCGGCTCCCTGACCCTGGAAAAACTCGAGGCCATGACCTGCGTCTGCTCCGTCGGACTCGACATGATCGCGATCCCCGGGGACACGAAAGAGACCACCATCGCAGGCATCATCGCCGACGAGATGGCCATCGGCATGATCAACCAGAAGACCACTGCCGTCCGCCTCATCCCCGTGATCGGAAAAGGTGTCGGCGAAATGGTGGATTTCGGCGGTCTCCTTGGCTACGCGCCCATCATGCCCGTCAACAGATTCGGATGCGATGAATTTGTCAACCGGCGCGGCAGGATCCCGGCCCCGATCCACAGTTTTAAAAACTGATTCCCGGATGTTCATTGTTCAGACCCACCTGAAAATAG
>JAUNJS010000520.1 GCA_030533125.1 Eubacteriales bacterium
TTTCTCCCGCTCCTGCGCCTCCCGGGTTTCCCGTGCCTTCCGGGCTTCCTCTGCCTTAACGGCCTCTTCCGCCTTTCCGGTCTCATCGGCGCGACGGACAGCTAACGCTTCCTGCCGCTCCTGCAGCTGCTGCGCACTTTCGGGCTTCTCCGCGCCACGGGCCTTCCGGGCTTCCTCTGTCTTTACGGCCTCTTCCGTCCTGCCGGCCTCTTCCGCGCGGCGTACAGATTCCGCTTTTTCCTGCCCCTGCAGTTCCTGTGTCCTTTCGGGTTCTTCTTCACTTCGGATCTTCCGGGCTTCCTCTGCCTTTGCGGTCTCTTCCGCCCTTCTGGCCTCCTGTGCTTTTCTGGCCTCCTCGATGCGTCGGGCTGTTTCCTCACGCTCACGCTCTTCCAGGGCTTCTTCAGCCTCCCTGGCTTCCTGCGCTATTCTGTCTTCCTCCGCGCGGCGTGCTGCCTCCTCGAGCTTACGCTCCTCTCTCGCTTCCCTGCGTTTCCGAAGTTCACGTCTCAGAGACCCGACTTTTCCAATAACAGCTCCTTCCGCTTTGTCTTCTCCGGAATCTGACATCGCGGCAAGCTCTATCTGTTCGTAATGCTTTGCGGCGCGCTCGAGATGGCGCCGCATACGCCGCTCGTCCGCCGCCTCCTCCCATTGATGCAGAGAGTCTTTCATACGACGCCGGATCTTCTCCATGGCTGACATGGAGTCTTCCGGAGACTCCTCGTCCATCATCGCACTTCTTTCAGGCAGACTGCTCCGGGGTTCCCCGGAACGCGGAACAGGTTTCTCCGGTTGTTCCTTCTGTGTTTCCCTCTCCGGTTCCCCCTGTGAAGGCAACGTTGTTTTTCCGGTCAGATCCCCGGTGTTTTCAATTTTGTCATTATTATTGCCTGCACTTTTTGCGGCAGCAGGACGGATCCGTACAGGTGCGCCGCACTGGTCGCATTTCATCGCGGTGTCCGCCAGCTTTACTCCACATTTTGCACAATACATCTTTTTTCGCCCTCACAGTGTCGTTTCAGTTCAGAAACAGAATTGTCCGGGAAACCGGTTTGTTTCTTTTATCGTTTTTGATCTCTTTCAGATTCCAAAAAGCTATTGATATATTATATCATCAGATCAATGATTTGCAATCCGGAGAAGTACCGGAGCCGGGGAACTCTTTGGCAGTACTTAATTGCAGGAGCGCGCAGGCGCGGAACAATCCGAAAAGCTTTTACAGGCAGCCGGCCCGAAGAAGCCCCGGCAGGGCAGTTTCCTGTCACGCCCTCAGGAAGACGTGCTGATCTTTTCGAGGATTCCGCGGATTTCCTCCAGAGAGAAGCGGTAGGTACTGCTGCAGAACTGGCAGGTCAGATCAATTTCCTTTCCTTCCCGGATAATACTCTCCAGCTCTTCCTTTCCGAGAAGCAGCAGGCCCCGCTCAAAGCGCTCTTTGCTGCAGTTACAGGAAAAGCTGACGTCCTCTTCGGAAGTAATCTGTACGTCGAACCCGGCAAGCACGGTTTTCAGAAGGTGTTCCGGGGTGTTTTCCTCCTCCAGGATGGACGTCACCGAGGAGATCTTCCGTATATTCTCCTCCAGGCGCGCGATCACCGTCTCCTCCGCAAAGGGCATCAGCTGTACGACAAAGCCGCCTGCCCTTCGGACGGTATTCTCCTTGTTCATCAGGACTCCAAGCCCCACGGCGGACGGAATCTGTTCCGACTGCGCATAATAGGCGGTGAGATCCTCGGCAATCTCTCCCGTCACGAGCGGAATCTGCCCGATGTACGGATCCTTGAGGTTCATGTCCCGGATCACAGTCAGAGTCCCCTTTCCAATGGCGCCTCCGACGTTGAGATGCCCCGATGCGTTGGGCGGCAGGATCACGGCGGGATTCCGGACATATCCCTTGACATGTCCGTGGTTGTCGGCTGTCACGACCAGGCCCTGCAGAGGACCGTCGCCGTCGATCTGGAGCGTGAGAAGGTCGCGGGGTCCCTTGAGCATCTCCGCCATCATCAGCGCGCCGGACATGGCGCGTCCGAGGGCCGCTGTCGCGATCGGACTTGTATTATGCGCCCTGCGGGCTGTTTCTGTCAGATCCCGCGCGGTGACCGCGAAAGCGCGGATCTGCGCCTCTGCGGCCACTGCGCGGAGCATATAATCTTTGTATTGTTCCATAAGTAATGCTGATTCTATAAGAATGTTGATTTCGCGGACTGAGGGGGAACAGGGAATCGTTCCCCCTCCTCTTTTTCAGGTACCGGAGACGGACAACGTTCCCCCCTCCTCTTTTTTTCAGGTACC
>JAUNJS010000521.1 GCA_030533125.1 Eubacteriales bacterium
TTTCAAGAATAACGTCAATGCCGGTACCGCCACCGTCACCGCAACAGGCAAAGGCAACTACACCGGAAAAACATCCACGACATACACCATCACCCCGTGTGATCTTTCAACCGCCAGTATCTCGTCTCCCGGAACTCAGACCTATACCGGCAGCCAGATAAGGCCAACGCCGGAAGTCACTGTATCCGGTAAAGCACTGACTCCCGGTGTGGATTTCACATACAGCTATGGCACCAACATTGAGCCCTCAACAGGCGGGACTGTAACAATCACCGCAAAGGGCAGCAACTACACCGGATCAGTATCGAAGAGCTTCACTATAGCGAAAGCTTCTATTGCAAATGCGGCAGTAACCGGAATCGCCTCCGAATATCAGGAAACGGGCTCCCAGATAACAAAGCCGTCATGTGGGCGTATCAGAACGGAGTGGCCAAAGGATTCAGCGACGGCACTTACGGCGTTGACACGCCTTGTACAAGAGGCCAGATCATGACCTTCATCTGGCGTTACGGAGGAAAATGGAAGCCCATGTCCAACGTCAGCCCCTTCAAGGATTCGATCACTCCGGCTTACCGCACCGCAGTACTTTGGGGCGTTGAGCGAAATATTACTTACGGCTATCCGGACGGTACTTTCCGTGACAAAGACCCCTGTACACGCGGTCAGATCGTCACTTTCCTCTACAGAATCAGGAAATGGGGATATAAGGGATAAACCATTGAGCCCTGCTGGTTTCTACGAAATGAAACAGGAAGTGTATGATATAGCAAGAATACTAAATGTGTCTCTGTACCTAGGTCAACATGAACGAGGCCGACAAAATATATCATGAATCTGGAAGGGGCATCTCGGTGCACGTTGGCCGCTACACAAAACCGAGGCTGTCGCTGATGCAACAGCCCCGGTTCCTGGACAAATGTGAAATTGGTCTCGGGATAGTGCCGCGACTTATCTTCCAATGGCAGTTCGGCTGCAAACATGCTGGATGAACTGGGACTGGATGAGGACGAGATTGTGAATGCCAAGATGAACCGGAACGAGGTCAAATATCCGATTGAGAAAGCGAGAGGGAGTGCGACGAAATATACTTCGTTTGAGGACAAGCATGATGAAAGAAACAAATGATTTAAACGACAACTATAAAGTTTTGCTGATAGACTGTGGAGGGGTATAGTATTAAATGTATAGAAATTGCAAATGGACAGATCTGCCTTGCCGAAAGGGTATGGGGCAGACGATAAAAGAAGGGTATTATCAAAACTACGTGAATTCTAAAAGGTGATTTATCATATTTCCATGTAGCCACATAATAACGTACGAAAACCCAGCTTTCTTTTTGGTTATTTTTCAACTTGAAATATGAATGGATTGATTGTTACAGTAGATGCAATCTCATAAGGAGATTGCTCCTTGCCTGTCATTCCCATGGCCTGCGTCCGCAGCCGTAATTTCCCGAAACACAAGTTGAAAACCGAAGGAGGGAAGCATTTGGAAGTTCAAACTATTTTAGCGAACAGAATCGATGCAGCCGGGGATATGATATCCTATGATGACGCTTGCAAGCAGGTACTGGCAAACAGATATATTCTTGCATGATCTGCTTGCCGTCGTGATGGTGTGTCTTGGGGGCCACGATGTCGAGAGATATTCCGGGCTTATAAAGATGCTGGATGTGCTGCTTTCTCAAGAGATCGTTGCGTCAGAAAAGAAAAAGGTGCTGCAGGAAGAGTTTGGGATACCAATGACAAGGAAACTGGAAGGGGGTCTGGAGAAGATGTGTAATTTGAGTAAAGGCGTGTATAATCAGGCTGTGGATGATATAACGGTGAAGCATATTTATTTGCTTATGCAAAGTGATGAAAAGGATATTGAAGAGTGCTTAAGAATACTCCATGTTCCGGAAGATAAGCAGGAAGAGTACAGGAAAGCCGTTATGGAGAAGCTGGGGCTTGTTACATGTCAGTAATCTCTGATTTGGGATTTTGTTTGACATGATAAGCAGTGCTCAACTATTCATCAGTGGATATATCCATTGCGCCTTCTGCATCGTAATCGTATAATTATTACGTGGTTTTTCTTATGATTTGCATGAGGGAGTTGCAAATGGAGCACGATGCTTTATCTGTCAAACTACATACAGAAGATAGTAAAGAGGGCAGCCGATTTGTGTTGCTCTTTTTTAATGGCAGCTGAGTATATACTCGGAAATTGTTTGGTGCTCCAGAAGATGTTGAGCGGAAGGATTTGTCATTTAAATCCAGGAGATTCTTGATGAAAGATATACCAATTGTACTG
>JAUNJS010000522.1 GCA_030533125.1 Eubacteriales bacterium
CTCCTCAGAGCACTGTGGATGACCAATATCAACTTTTTTACGAATCGTGGTTATTATAACACATCATTGCAGGTCTTTTTGTATTTATTCTTTATTTTTGGCATTTTTTGGATATCATTTTAATAATTTTTCCAAATGGAACGCACAAATTACAAATACTCTCCCTTTAAAAGAGTTATCATAAAAAAGCAGGGTTGATAATAGACAGGAGTATAGAGAGTAAGATGAAGGGAATCGGGATCGACACGGGCGGAACCTGCACGGACGCCGTAATCTATGATTTTGAGAAGAAGGCTGTTCTGGCATCGGCGAAGACACTGACTACGCATCAGGATCTGAAGGAAGGCATTACGCGGGCACTGCGGGCACTCCCTGAGGAACTGCTGCGGGAGTGCGGGCAGGCGGCGCTGTCGACGACACTGGCGACAAACGCGTGCGTGGAAAACCGGGGCGGACACGGGAAGATCATCTTTTTCGGGGTGTCGCGCAAGGTATTCTGGGAGACCTTCCGGAATTACGGATACCGGAATCCCGACGATGTGATGCTGGTGGATTGCCGCATCCTTCCGGATCCGGCTGTGTCGGAGGAACCGGACTGGAACGAATTCCGGGAGAGGATCCCGGCGTTTCTGGAGGACTGTGACTGCGTGAGCATCGTGCAGCTGTACGCGGCGGACCATGGCGGAGCGTATGAGTTTCGGGCGCAGGAGATCATCCGGGAATTCAAAGACTTCCGGGATATACCGGTCATTCTGGGCAATACGCTTTTTGCGGACCGGAACGCAATCCGGCGCGGAGCCGGCGCGCTGCTGAACGCGCGGCTCGTCCCGGTGGTCTATGCCTTTATGGAAGCGATCCGGGAAGTGTTTTCCTCCCTGGGGCTGGACGTCCCGATCACGATCATCCGCAGCGACGGCTCGCAGATGACGGAAACCTTTGCGGCAGAGCGTCCGGTGGAGACACTGCTGTGCGGGCCTGCCGCAAGCGTCATCGGTGCCTGTACCCTCTCAGACACGAAAAACGCGCTGGTCGTCGACATGGGCGGTACGACGACGGACATCGCCATCGTGAAAAACCGCGCAGTCCGGAGGGCGAAGGACGGGATCCAGGTAGGCGACTGGAAGACTTTCGTCAAAGGGCTCTATGTGGATACTTTCGGCCTGGGCGGGGACACGCGCATCTATTATGACAGAGGCGGGCGGGTCCGGCTGGCGAAAACACGTGTGCAGCCGCTCTGCACGCTGGCCGCCGCTTACCCCCAGGTGCTGGAAGAGCTTCGGGCGCTGGACGAGTCCGGCCGGCTGAACGTGACCCCATTGTATGAATTTTTTATTCTGCTCAGGGACATCGGGGAATCTGTCTGCAGCGGGGAGACTGCCACAGGCGAATCAGCTGTCCCGGATGCGGATGCATCTCCCTCTGCCGGATCGGCAGGCGATACTGGTAAAAACAGTTTCGAAAACACCGGAGCCAGCTCCCCTTCGTCACAGCACAAACATTTCTACAACAGCGAGCGCGCCCTCTGCCGCGCCCTGAAAAAAGGCCCCCTCTCCTACGAGAAGGCCTGTGCCGCCATGGGCAAGGACATCTACACGGCGGACTTCTCCCGTCTGGAAGCAGAGCGTGTCATTCTGCGCTGTGGGCTGACGCCCACGGACTTCATGCACCTGAGGGGGGATTTTGACGCCTTCTGCGGCGAAGCATCCCGGCATGCCGCCGCCTTTTTTGTGCGCAGCTCCGAGGCAGCGGACATAAAGGACCTCACAGAAAGAGCTTATGACCTTGTGACGGAACGGCTGTACAAGAACATAGTCCGCATTCTCCTGACGACAGAATGCGATTCTCTGGCAAAGAAGCCTTTCGACAGCCAGATGGACGAACTGATCGATTATGCGTGGCAGATTGCCCGCTCAGGGAGCCGCCGGCACAGCGGATTCCTGCCATGGATCTTCCAGACACGGGCAAAACTCGTCGGCGTCGGCGCGCCGACTCATGTCTATTTGCCGCGCGTCGCGAAGATGCTGCACACCCGGGCCGTTCTGCCCGAATACGCCGCCGTCGCGAATGCCGTCGGTGCCATCACCGGACAGGTCACCGCCATCACGGAAGTTCTGGTCAATCCGGTCACCGGAGACGACTACGGGAAAGTCCTCGTCATCACCCCGGACGCCCGCAGGACCTTTAGCTCCCGCGCCGCTGCCCTCTCCTGGGCCCGGAAAGAGGGGCGACGCATCGCCCGTGAACGCGCCGCCGCACAGGGTGCCTGCGGTGAAGTCGAGGTGCGCGAGGAACAC
>JAUNJS010000164.1 GCA_030533125.1 Eubacteriales bacterium
GGTCAGAAATAAACAATAGGAATTACAGAGACGTCAGAAGCACCGGAGACGTCGGGAACATCAGAATCGTCAGCAGTAACAGAAGAATCAGACTCGTCAGAACGCAGGAAGAGGGAAGCCGGAGAAGACATGTTTCGTTTATGGGTGAGAGAATGGCGGGACAACCGCCTCGTCAAAGATACGGTGATCGAAGATTCCTCGAACGATACCAGGACACACAAGGTTCTGCGCGCGCTGGAACAGGCGTGTGTAGAGTTTGACCTCGCTGTCCCGGTGTGGCTGGACGCCACGATCCGCGATTTCCGCAGGCACGCGAGGGCGAGATTCTCCCGCGACGCGTTCATGGAGGAGATCGATTTTGACTATCTCGAAATCTATGTCATAGAAGAGGACGAATGGGTGATCTGACGGAAAACAGGTAACTGTCTGACGCATGGCCTGAAACAGGATCCGGGTTCCGCGCGCCGGCCCGTGCCCCGGAAAAGTCCCTTTGCAGAAATTGTATTTTCACAATTGAACGAAAAAAACACACAAAAACAACACATTTCCTGCTTACACTGTATGTCATAAGAGGAACTTCACACAGCGCCGGAAGAAATGTTCCGAGCGGCCGGCGCCGGACGGCAGGTCCCGATGGGACGGTTCCGGGCGGACATTTCAGGCCGGCCGGTACCGGACGGACGGCTCCGGAGGAACAGAGCCGGATCATCCGCGCCGGCTGGTGTTTCCGTGTTTTGATGTATGGATGATTTTTTGTGACGTATTGCGGATCTGTTGCGGGAACGGACGGGTTCGTACCCTGTCCGGGCGGGCCGCGAAAAGCCTTTTCCGGCGGAAACGTGTGGAGCTTTTCCGGCACCCTGTCCGGACGGGCCGCGAAAAGCCGGGAAGGCGGGGATATTTGGTTTTCCGCACAGGGTGCAGAGCTGCAAAGGGAAGGTGAGGAACATGTCAGACGAGAGAATGGATTATGAATATCATAACGATACCACGGAAGCGGGAGGAACGGACCGGTATTACAGCTGGGGACAGCCGGAGCCGCCGCGTCCCGCCGCGCCGGCTTCCGGCGGCGTTACGCGCGCGCGCAGCTCGAAGAATAAAAGGAGACTCGGCGCGGTGCTCGCAGTCATCCTGGTCTTTATTCTGGGGGCAGGCGCGGGTGTCTACATGTCCGGGCGCACCGCGACAGCGGATCTGTCAGGCGCGGAAGTGACGGGGAACCGCGGAACCGGCAGGGTGGAGACGCAGAAAGCAGGTTCCGGCGAAGAAAAATCCGAGCCCTCCAAACCGGAGAGTCCTGACGGAGGCGCTTCCTCCGGAGCAGGGGAAACAGACAGCGGCACTGTCTCCACAGCAAAGAAGACGATTTCCCGCGTGGAGGATCTGGCAGACGAGGACCTCTCCGATACGACCGTGGCGGATGTGGCGGAAAGAGTGATGCCGTCCATTGTCTCTGTCTACAATAAATATACTGAACAGGGGCTGTTCTTTGGCAGAAGCTATACGCAGGAGGCAGAGGCCGCCGGCTCCGGGATCATCATTGAGGAGACAGAGGACGAACTCCTGATTGTGACGAATAACCACGTCGTTGAGGGAGCCGACAGTCTGAGCGTCCAGTTTATCGACGAGGAGAACTGCGAGGCGTCCCTGAAGGGAACGGACGCGAGTTCTGACCTCGCGGTGATCGCTGTAGCGCTCAGCAGCCTGTCTGATGATACCAGAGAGAAAATCGCGATTGCCGAGCTCGGGGATTCCGATTCCCTGCGGATCGGGGACCACGCGATCGCCATCGGGAATGCCCTGGGATACGGCCAGTCCCTGACTGTCGGCTATGTGAGCGCGCTGAACCGCGAGATGACCAGTGAGAACGGCATCACAGGGACCTTCATCCAGACGGACGCCGCGATCAACCCCGGCAATTCCGGCGGCGCGCTGCTCAACTCCGCCGGCCAGGTCATCGGGATCAACTCCAACAAGATCGGCGGGAGCAGCATCGAGGGCATGGGCTTTGCCATTCCGATTTCCAAGGCAATCCCCATCATCGAAGAGCTCAAGCAGCAGGAGAGCCGGACGAAGGTCGCCGAGGAGGAACAGGGCATTATCGGAATCCACGGGATCACCGTGACCTCGGATGTGGCGAGTGCCTACGGACTTCCTGTCGGCGCCTATGTGGAAGAGATCATTGAAGGCAGCGGCGCCGCGAACAGTGACCTTGCCGAGGGTGATATCATCACAGGGGTTAACGGACAGACAATCACCAGTATGGAAGAACTGTCCAATCAGCTTTCCTATTACGCGGCCGGGACGGAAATCACCCTCACTGTACAGCACCCGCTGGAAGGGAATGAGTACGAGGAAAAAGAAATCAAGGTTACGCTCTCAAAGAAAAGCGACGTGCAGACCTCCGGCGGGTACGGGAGACAGCCGGAACAGCAGGGAGGGCCTTCCGAGGACAATGGGGATTTCGACAATTTCTTCGGGTTTCCGTTCGGTTCCTTCGGTTTCTGATCTCCTGACCCGCGCAAAGCGGAACCGGCGCGCATGGAAATCTGCCATTCTGCACAGGAAACCATCTGTAAGCGCCTGAACCGGAATGCCTGCTTTCCGCCGGAAGCGCTTCAGGAAGTACTGCCCGAATCGTTTCCCGGCGTCCGGTCCGGAGAGTTTTAACGAGCATAAAAGACTGCAGCCGCGGCCTGCCCGCGGGCAGGTTCCGCAGCCGGCCGCAGTATTTTAACGAGTATAAAATGACCGCGGCCGCGGTTCCTGATCGAGTGAAAAACAGCAGCCCCGACCCGCCTTCCGGCGGGGCGGGGCACTGTGGCGTTCACCGGATCTCTGACGAAACAAGAACAGGAGTTGTACGTTCAATGGCGACCGTTTTACGAACTGCCCTGTTCACACAGATCACTGACAAACAAGAACAGGAGGCCCGGCTGTCCGGGGAGGATTCTTTATGAGCAATAATGACCGTAATCACACTCATGAAACCGAATACTGCGTCATGTGCAGAAGGCCTGACACAACTGCCGGGAAAATGATCCACATGCCCGGCAATCTGTGCGTGTGCGGGGACTGCATGCAGAAAATGATGGATTTTGCCGGCAATATGGATCTGTCAGGCATGACAAATAACCCCTGGATGGGACAGAATCTGTTTCAGCTGTTCGGCACTCCGCCGCAAAGCGGAGGAAGACCTTCCGGGAACATACAGACAGAGGACGGCG
This sequence comes from Eubacteriales bacterium, assembly GCA_030533125.1. Taxonomy (GTDB): domain Bacteria; phylum Bacillota; class Clostridia; order Lachnospirales; family Lachnospiraceae; genus CAG-791. The sequence goes on from JAUNJS010000164.1 coordinate 3,228, forward strand.
GCGCGGAGACAGGCGGTCATGCGGACAGAGAGACCCCGGAGGGCGGGACGGCCCCGGAGCAGGACGGAGAAGTCCCCGTGGAGACGGAGATCCGGATCGCTTTTTCTGACGCGGACGGCGGGTCCGGAGAGAAATTTCCGGAGAACGGCAGGAAACCGGGAGACGACCGGCCGGAGGAAGGCGGGGAGGACGCTCCCGGAGAGGAAGACCGCAGCCGCAGGGGGCCTTCCATCAGCTTCCTGAATCTCGGAGATCTGTTCGGGAACGGCGGCGGATTCGGACAGGCAGGCCCGAAGGTCAAAAAGAAAAAGAAGGAGAACCGGAAGCCGGTTTTTTCCATCGAGAATATCCCGGCGCCGCACAAAATCAAGGAAGAACTGGACAAATATGTCATCGGCCAGGAGAGGGCAAAAAAGTTTATCTCTGTCGCCGCGTACAATCACTACAAGCGGGTGCGCACCGGGACAATGGATGAGATCGAGATCGAAAAGTCCAACATTCTGCTGATCGGTCCCACCGGATGCGGAAAGACGTATCTCGTCCGCACGCTGGCGGAGCTTCTGGATGTCCCGCTGGCAATTTCGGACGCGACATCCCTGACCGAGGCGGGCTATATCGGCGATGATATCGAAAGCGTGATTTCCAAGCTGCTCGCCGCGGCCGACAACGACGTCGAGAAGGCGGAAAAGGGAATTGTGTTTATTGATGAGATCGACAAGATTGCCAAAAAACGCAACACGACCTCCCGCGATGTCAGCGGAGAGTCTGTCCAGCAGGGGCTGCTCAAGCTTCTGGAGGGAGCGGAGATCGAGGTGCCTGTGGGAGCCAGCAGCAAGAATGCCATGGTGCCGCTGGCAACGGTCAATACCAGAAATATCCTTTTCATCTGCGGCGGCGCGTTCCCGAATCTCGAGACCATTATACGCGAGCGCCTTCAGAAACAGAGTTCCATGGGATTTGGAGCGCAGCTTAAGGACACCTTCGACGGGGACAAAAATATTCTGGAAAAAGTCACCAATGAGGATCTGCGGCGGTTCGGCATGATCCCCGAGTTCATCGGACGCCTCCCGATCCTCTGCGTCCTGCAGGGTCTGGATACCGGGATGCTGATCCGCATCCTGCGCGAACCGAAAAACGCGATCCTGAAGCAGTACCGGAAACTGCTCGCCCTCGATGAAGTCGACCTGCAGTTCGAGGACGACGCCCTCGAGGCAATCGCGGAAAAAGCGCTGGAACGCGACACGGGCGCCCGCGCGCTCCGCTCCGTCATCGAGGAATTCATGATGGACATCATGTATGAGATCCCGAAGGACGACAACATCGGCACAGTGACCATCACCCGCGCCTTTGTGGAGGGAAGAGGAGGTCCCGCGATCGGGATCCGCACCGATCGGCCCAGACTGATTGAGACGGAAATGAAAAAAGAACCTACTTCCTGAAAATATACAGGTATGCTATAATGAAGCACACCGCCGGCCGGAACGCGGCCGGAACCCGAAAAGAACCTGTTCATGCGCTGCCTGAGTCCGCACGGATCCGGCCGGACCCGTGACCGGGATTCTGCACAGCCGATAAGAGGGAGATTCTATGAGCGCAGAGAAGAAAAACAGACAGGAAACCGGAAGAGGACAGCGAGCGGCCGACGGACACAGAGGCAGACGGATTCTTCTTCCCGGAGTGCTGCTGACGGCCGCCCTGCTGACGGCGGCGGCACTCTGCTGTGTGCAGGCTCTGGCGGGGACAGCGAAGAGCGCGTCAAAAACAACAATAATCCGGGTGGCGGACGAAGAGGAGTTTGCAAAGGAAGCCTCAAAACTTGCCCGGAAAAGCTATGGAGTCACAATCCAGGGCACGGGACAGATCCGCGCCTATTCCTCCGCGAGGCTGATTGTCCGCGTCAAAGACGGAAGCAGGGTTGATTTTTCAAAATACGGCGCCACAACGGTGGTGCAGAGCAGTTACGGGATCTGCCTGGTCCAGTTTTCGACGGGAAATGCCGCCAAAAAAGCAGCCAATGCCCTGGAGGGACTCTCCGCCGTGTCCTATGTAGAGCCCGATGACTGCGCGATCAATACCGGCGATACAAGAGTCACGGGCGTGCCGGCGGGCGGAGAAAATGATTCCGGCGATGACAGAACCGGGATGGACGGTCTGGACGTCGGAGGAGCCAGACCGGGAGACGGAATGGACCAGATGTATCAGTCCACTGTCAGGGCAGACTCCGCGAAGGTGGCTTCCGGATCCAGCATGTCCTGGGGAGCTTCCTACATCCAGGCGGACAAGTACGCGGCTTATGTAAGGTTAAAAACAAAGAAGACCATCAAGGTCGCCGTGGTCGACACAGGTGTTTCTTCGCACGCCAGGTTAGAGGGAAGACTCCTGAAAGGAATCGATCTGGTAGACAATGACAGAAACGCTGCCGACAAAAACGGACACGGCACACATGTGGCCGGCATTATTGCGGACTGCACCCCCGGACTCAATGTAAAGATCCTGCCGGTCCGGGCTCTGGACGCGTCCGGAGTCGGGAGCATTTCCACCGTCGGAAACGGAATCCGCTACGCGGTCCGCAACGGCGCAAAGGTCATTAATCTCAGCCTGGGGGGCTATTATCATTATAAATACCTCGAGGAATGCATTGCCTACGCAAACAAAAAGGGCGTGACGGTTGTCGTCGCGGCCGGAAATGAGAGCGAGAATACAAGATATGTCTGCCCGGCGCATCTGTCCTCCCCCATAGTGGTCGGCGCGATCAATAAAAAGGGAAGGCGGGCATATTTCTCCAACTACGGAAACTCCCTGGATGTCGTGGCGCCCGGCGTCGCAATCAGGAGCTGCTGGATGAAGGGCGGATACATGGTCGCGGACGGCACATCCATGGCCACTCCCCATATCTCGGCGGTAGCTGCCATGTACCGTCTTTTGAATCCTTCCTACAGCCCGGCGAAGATCGAAAAGCTGGTCAAACAATATACAAAGGACCTCGGAGCGAAAGGAAGAGACAATTACTACGGCTGCGGCGTGCCGCGCATGGCGGGCGCCATCAAATCCAAATAATAATCCATCAGCTGTCAGGAATCCATGCACTGCGGCAGAGAATGCGTTCCGGGCGCAGAGGAAAAATCAAAGAATTCCGGAAAAAACCCGTGCCGGCGGAGCGGAAGCGCTCCCGGCACGGGTTCTTTATACGGCAGAGGCAGCTGTATGGAATTTTTCGACAGGTCTCACTCCCTGGACATCATGTCCCTGTAAAAGGCGGCGGCGCAGGCGTGCCGGCAGCTTCCGGCCCACAGGTTCGCGAGCCCGAAGGAGAAAAGGCCCAGCAGATGCAGCGGGAGCACGCGCAGGTACAGCAGGAGCAGACGAATCCGGCTGCCGCGCATCATGCTGCGGGAGGTGCGGAGGATTCTGCCCGCGTCCGCCTGCGGAAAATCCAGCATAAGAAAATTCACCATGGAATAGGTAGTCGTCCACGCCGCATATGCCGTCAGGGAGACCAGTCCGGCCGCTGTAAGAAGCGGCAGCCGTTCTGTCAGCGGGGTTTCGGACGGGAGATTGACCAGAACCTGAAGCGGCAGAAGAGATACGAGCTCCCCGGCGGTCACAAAAGCCCGGATCCGGACGGATTTGTCCGGATTTTCACGAAAGCAGAAAAAAAGATCCCGGACCGAGGCCTGCTGTCCGTACTGGAGGTTCAGAAAAACCGAGGACAGTCCGATGCCGAAGAGACTGCAGAAAAGCAGTGTGAGATACCTGACGGGGATCCCGGACAGCACCTGCAGCAGAGGGTTTTTAAAGGGGAAGGTGAACAGCAGTCCGCTGAGAAACAGCTGGATGAACAGATACAGGAGCACGCTCCATACGGCGGTTCCCAGATGGCCCAGCAGGGAACGTCTGGCGTCCGC
>JAUNJS010000523.1 GCA_030533125.1 Eubacteriales bacterium
ATCCGGCAAAGAATCCGGTCCGGATCCCGGTGCCCCCGGCTCCCGCGATGGCCGCTGGCAGAGGATCATCTCAGATACTTCTCCGCCGCCTTCCGGATGTGGAAGCGGACCTTCTCCAGATCGATTGTCAGCATCTCCCGCTCCCTCATGACAAACCTGCCGCCGATCATGACGGAGGATACCTCCGAGCCGTTCGCGCAGTAGCAGAGCGAGGAGACGAGGTTATTATCGGGGAACAGAGAAACTTCGTCAAGGTCAAGGAAAATCAGATCGGCTTCCGCGCCTTCCCGAAGGACGCCAAGGCGTCCTTCCATCTGCAGCGCCTTCGCGGCGTTTACAGTGGCGGCCCGCAGGACGGCCTCCGCGGGAAGCGCGGACGGATCCCGCTCCACGCCCTTATGGATCAGTGACAGGAGGCCCATTTCACGGAACATGTTCAGCGTGTTGTTGCTCGCCGTCCCGTCCGTTCCGATGCACACATTGACGCCCGACCGCATAAAATCGCCGACCGGCGCGAACCCGTTGCCCAGCTTCGCGTTGCTCGCGGGGTTCGTCACGACCGCGGCGCCGCTCTCCCGGATCAGGTCAATATCGCCCCCCCGCATCTGCACGCAGTGGGCGAGGGATGTCTTTTCATCCAGAAAGCCGATGTCGTGGAGCAGACGGACCGGCGTCACCCCGTACTTTTTCAGGCAGTCCTCCACCTCTGTCACACTCTCGGAGAGATGGATCTGCTTGAGCAGGGAGAGCTCTTGGGCCATTTCCGCCACCTGCCCGAGGAGTTTCGGGGAGCAGGTGTAGATCGCGTGCGGGGTGAACGCGAACCGCAGCAGTCCGCCCGCAAACTCCTCCTTTTCGCGCATCATCTCCTCGAAGCGGCTGAGGCCGTCTCCGTACAGGTCTTCCCCCACGACGGAGCGCCCGATCACCCCCCGCATACCCGCTTCCGCGGCCGCCCGCGGCGACTGTCCGCAGAACATATGCATATCATAAAAACAGGTGGTCCCCGTCCGGATCATCTCGGCAAAGCCCAGAAGATTCGACCAGTAGGCCGTTTCGGCGTCCATCCGGTCCTCCACCGGCATCACGCCCTTAAAGAGCCAGTCCATGAACGGCACATCATCCGCATAGCTCCGCATGAACGTCATATAGACATGTGTGTGCATGTTGATGAGGCCCGGCATCACCAGCCTGTTCCGGGCATCGACCACCTCCCAGGGCTCCCCGTTCTCAATGATTTCAGCCGCACCGCTCAAAACAGGCTTTCGGACATCTACCGCCTCACAGGGTTCCTCCCCGTTCTCCTGAGGCGGAGAACACGGCGAAAAGGAGATCCTTCCGTCCCGCACATAAAGCTCCTCCCCCTTTTTCAGCGTGACCGACACGCCGTCATCCACTAAAAGCGTCCCGTTAATAATCTTATAATTCATCTCTATTTTCTCCGAATCCGTAAATGACAGACACCTGAAAGATTTTCTAAATCACGGTTTCTCTCCCGCCTGAACGTCATCCATCCTGTCTCTTCACATCAAAGATCCCCGCGTCTTCATTGACAGCAATTCCTTATAAATGCCATAAACAATCTTTACGTCAAGGATCCCGACGTCTTTGTTGACTGCAAACCCCTTATAAATGCCATGAAAAGTCTTTACGTAAAGGATCCCGACGTCTTCATTGACAAAAGACAGTATAGCATGTCGGAAAACGCACTTCAAACCGCAGATCCGACCTGCCGGATGAGGCCGGTTATCCATTCGGAACACCCGGCACTTCTCTGTCTGTATTTCATAAGTAAACAAACCGGAAACCCTTGCTGTAGAAGGGTTTCCGGCGTTTAGAGAACTTTTCAGATTATTTCACGTTATTACACGGCGGTTCTTCACGCTTGTGCGGACAGCCCGCCCTGCGGTTTTCCGCATCGCTCTCTTTTCATGGTCGGAGAGTCAATTTGCCCGCTTCAATGTACGATACTTGACATTCACGGTCTTGATCCTGCTCCAGCGGGAGTGGAGTTCTCTGTTGATGGTGCGTATGCGGACGTAATACGTTCCCCTTTTCGGACCCGGGACGGAAATGCGGACAGTGTTTCCGGAGTCGATCTTTATCTTCTTTTCGACTGTCGCGAAGCTTTTCTGCGAGGAGAACTGAATCACATATCCCTTTGCGGTAATGTTCTTGTTCCAGGCGACTTCGATTGTCATTTTCCTTGAATCCCACTTAACACTGGACAGTTCCGGGGCGGTGAGGTTCACTTTTACGGTGACCTTCGTCTCCGCAGGCAGGGTACACTT
>JAUNJS010000018.1 GCA_030533125.1 Eubacteriales bacterium
AACGGCGCGCGGCGCCGCGTAAGCGCGACACGCTTTTCAGCGTGTTGGAATCGCCGCGTGCAACGTTCTTGTTCACGCCCTCGAGAGGGTGTGACAGTAGCTGTTTGCCGGGAAACCCCGCGGGATTGCGGGGAGAGTGTAGCCATTTGTATCCGTATATGATACAGTACTGTAAAAGGGCCTGCGCGCCGCAAAGAAACGGCTTCGCCGCAGGCAAGAGGCTTTCTGTCCGCGCGCGGCCGCGCCGCACGCAGGCAGACCGCATGCCCGTATGCGGATCAGCCTGCAGAACACAGAATTTGAATGGTCAGAGTAAATCATGAAAGAACTCCTCATTGACCGGATCGAGAGCCGGCTTCATAACGGAACGCAGATTTCTGTCATCATTCCCGCGCACAATGCGGAAAAGACACTCCGGAGGGCAGTGGAGAGCGTCTGCAGGGCGATGGATGCCGTAGCGGCGGATGCTGTGATCGCTGCGCGTCTGCAGGGCGATGCCGCGCCGCTCTTCGAGATTCTCGTGGTCGAAAACGGGTCGACTGACGGGACGGAGTTTCTGGCAAGGACGCTGGAACTGGAACATCCCGGGACAGTGTGGTTTCTCCGGTCCGGGAAAGGCGTTTCCAACGCCCGGAACCGGGGACTTGAAGCGGCAGCAGGCGAGTGGGTCCTTTTTCTGGACGCGGATGATTATCTGCTGGAAGGCGCCGGAGAGGTGCTGCGAAGGGACCTGTATTTCACGGGGACAGACCTGATCGTGCACAGCTATGAGGCGGGCAGGCGGATTGTCCATATCTGCAGACCTTCGGGGGAACGCTATTTCGGGGAGCAGACAGAGGAAATCAGCGTGCGGATGATCGAGAATCCGACGCGGTACACTGCCGTGTGGGGGAAACTGTACCGCAGAGACTGCATCGAGCGGAACCATCTGCGGTTTGACCCGCTGCTCCGTCTGTCGGAGGACAGTCATTTTCTGATCCGGTATCTCGCCGTCTGCAGGCGGATCCGTCTGTTTGATCTTCCTCTATATCACTATTCGACGGACAATGCTTCGGTTGTCCGCACCTGGGACGGGAAAAAGGAAGAAGGATACAGGGATTCGCTGGAGGCGGTGCAGCGATTCCTGCGTACCAGGCCTGCCGGAATCCGGGCAGCCGGTGCCGGCTACGGGATGATGCAGTTTAATCTGCTCATGGTGCGGGAGGTTTTTTCCAAGGACAGTCCCTATACGCTCCCGCAGAAGATCCGCAGGATGAAGGAAATCAAAGACACCGAACCGTTTGCCGCCGCGTTCCGGGAGTTTGACCCGAAGCGCCACAGAGGAGCAGGCTATCTGCCGATCCGCATGCTGAGGATAGGCGCTTATGCAGCCGCGGCTGCCGTTTATGAAGCGCGGGTTCTACAGAACGCCTGTAAGGAACTTCGGGAGAAGGAATGAAAAAAGATAAAAAAGCTGTTTCCGCCCGGATCCGGGGCTTTATAACGGCTGCCCTGCTGGTGTCTGTATTGTGTTCCGCGGCCTGCAGAGCCGAAGCGGGAGTGCCGGCCGGAACCGGACAGGAGGCTGAAGCGGGAGCGCCGGCCGGAACCGGAGAAGAGGGCGGCGTGAGAGCGCTGAACGCGTCCGGAGGTCTGAACGGCGCGGCTTCCGTGGATCCTGTCGGACAAAAGGAAGGCTTTTCCGCGGTGCTGTATGACAGTACAAACGGGCTTCCGACGTCCGAGGCGAATGCCATCGCGGAGACGGAGGAGGGCTTTATCTGGATCGGAAGCTACAGCGGGCTGATCCGTTTTGACGGCGAAAACTTTGAGAGGATGGACTCCTCCACAGGGATCGCCAGCGTGAAATGTCTGTATGTGGACCGGGATAACCGTCTGTGGATCGGCACGAACGACAGCGGTATTTTCGTGATGGAAAAAGGGGTATTCCGGAACTGGAGCGAGCAGGACGGACTGAAATCCACCGCGGCCCGCTCGATTATTCAGGATACCGACGGGACGGTCTATGTCGGCATGACGTACGGGATCGCGGCGATCGACCGGGAGATGAACCTGCGGGTTCTGGAGGATCCGGAAATCAGCGAGGAGTATATACAGGAGTTACGGCCGGGAGGCGACGGGATTATCTACGGTCTGACGAATTCCGGCAAGGTGTTTACACTGGAAAACGGAAAAGTGGGCCGCTGCATCCGGTTTGAGGAAAGCCGGGTCAGAAACAGTAAAGAAATCAGCTGTATCCTTCCGGATCCTGCCGCGCCCGGAAACATCTATCTCGCGACAGGGGATTCCAGGGTCTTTTACTGCAGCTGCGGGGAATATTTCAAGGAGCTGAAAACAATCGATATCTCCCCCCTGTCCCAGGTACAGCAGTTTGAATATATAGACGGCAGGATCTGGATCTGTACCAGGAGAGGGATCGGCGTCATCGACGCGGACGGTTTCCATAAACTGGACAATGTTCCTATGGACAATTCCATAGGGCATGTAATGACGGATTACGAGGGAAATCTGTGGTTTACCTCTACCCGGCAGGGCGTCATGAAGATCGTCCCGAACCGGTTTTCGGACATCTTCGAACGGTATGACCTGCCGGGAGCAGTTGTGAATTCCACCTGCAGATCCGAAGGCCGGCTGTTCATCGCCGCGGACACCGGACTGACCGTTCTGGATGAGCGGGGGGTTGTGGACAGCATTCCCCTGACCGGCGCAAAGACAGCCGGCGGAATCGACCTGGAGACATCGGATCTGCTGGAAATGCTGGACGGGGTGAGGATCCGGTCCATTATCCGGGACAGCCGGGGACGGCTGTGGATCAGCACCTGGCGCAGGTACGGCCTGCTTTTATACGACAAGGGCGAAGTGACTGCCTTTACCGTGGAGGACGGCCTGTTTTCCGATCAGGTGAGGACAGTGTACGAGCGCAGGGACGGGTCGATTCTTGCCGCCTGCACCGGCGGGGTGAATGTCATCGTGGACGGCCGCGTGACAGCGGGATACAGCGAAAAGGACGGGATCATCAATACGGAGATCCTGACCGTGGCGGAGGGAACGGACGGAGATATTCTCGTGGGGACGGACGGCGGCGGGATTTATTTCCTGGGCAGGGACGGAGTCCGTCGAATCGGACGTCTGCAGGGACTGACCTCGGATGCCGTGATGCGCATCAAGCCGGATCCTGAAAAAAATCTGTACTGGGTCGTTACGGGCACTTCCATCGCGGTTCTGACGGCGGACTATAGACTGATGACGCTGAATCAGTTCCCTTATTCCAACAATTTTGACCTGTACTGGAACAGAGAAGGAGAGGTCTGGATCCTCAGCAGCAACGGAGTGTATGTCTCCCGGAAGGATGATCTTCTGGCGAATGAGAAAACAAACCCGCTGCATTACAGCAGAGCAGACGGGCTGCCCTGCATCGCGACGGCAAATTCCTACAGTGAACTGACGGAGGACGGAGATCTCTATATCGCGGGGACATCGGGCGTCGCCAGGGTGAATATCGAGAACCCTTTCGAAAACGTCAACCGGCTGAAAGTCGCCGTTCCCTATGTCGAAGGGGATGATGTCAGAATCTATCCCGATGCCGACGGCGGTTTTACCGTCCCGCAAAGGATCCGGAAACTGACTGTCTACAGCTATGTCTATAACTATTCACTGCTCAACCCGCAGGTCTCCTACTGTCTGGAAGGCTTTGACCAGAAGAAGACTACGGTAAAGCGGAGCGATCTGGATCCAGTGGTCTATACGAACCTGCCGGGCGGGACCTATCATTTCCTGCTTCAGCTCAAAGACTCCATGGGGCGCGGCGACCGGACGGTTTCCATCCGCGTCACAAAAGAGAGGGCGATTTACGAGCACGCATGGTTTATCATCCTGGCAGTCCTTCTGTTTATTCTCCTTCTGGTGAAATTTGTCAGTCTGTATTTCAGCCGGAAAATAGACGCCATGGAGAAAAGGCACCGGGAGGAAGCGGAGAAGCAGCGGATCAGCTCGGAGCTGAACATGGCCAGCCGGCTGCAGGAAAGCATGCTGCCGCAGGATTTTCCGCCTTTTCCCGACCGCAGTGAATTTGATATCTACGCGTCCATGAATCCCGCGAGGGAAGTGGGCGGAGATTTCTATGACTTTTTCATGGTCGACGACGACCATCTGTGCATCGTCATCGCGGATGTTTCAGGGAAAGGGATTCCCGCCGCTTTGTTCATGATGGTCTCGAAGGTGATCCTGCAGAACTGCGCCATGCTGGGGCAGAACGCCGCGGAGATTCTGACGAAAACCAATGAGGCGCTCTGTTCCAACAACCGGATGGAGATGTTCGTCACGGTCTGGGTCGGAATCCTGGAGATCAGCACGGGCATCATCCGGGCGGCCAACGCGGGCCATGAGTATCCGGCCGTGATGAAAGACGGCAGGTTCGCGCTTCTGCGGGACAAGCACGGGCTCGTTGTCGGCGCCATGGAGGCAGCCGTCTATAAGGCGTATGAGATCCGGCTGGATCCCGGAGACAAGCTGTTTGTATACACGGACGGCGTGACGGAAGCCACGGATGCCGAAAACCGGCTGTTCGGCACAGACCGGCTGATCGTGGCGCTCAACAATGACCCGGGTGCCGCGCCGCAGACAGTCCTGAAGAATGTCCGCAAAGCCGTGGACGGCTTTGTGAAGGACGCGGAGCAGTTCGACGATCTGACGATGCTCTGCCTGGAGTACAAAGGGAACCGGTGCGCCTCGCGCGGGGAGTAAGGCCCGGGCGCGGAGATTGACGAAAAACAGCGCAGGCCATGGCGCAGGGAGAAGCGCGCAGGACCCGTGTGCGGGACGCGCAAAAAAACAGCGGAGGCCATGGCGCAGGGAAGGATGCGCGGAAGCCGTGTGCGGTCCGCGCAAAAAACAGCGCAGGCCGTGGCGGAAGGAAAGGCGGGGCGGGAATGTACAATGTGCTTGTGTTCGGCATGACGGAGAATCCCGGCGGGGTCGAGAGTTTCCTGATGAATTATTACAGAAGGATCAATCCTGCCCTGTTTCATTTTGATTTTCTCTGCAATTCATACAATCCGGTCGCCTATGAGGAGGAGATCCTGCAGAAGGGCGGGAGGACGATTCATTTTACCTCCAGAAGGGAAAACCCGATCCGCTTTCACCGCGAGCTGGGGACATTTTTTAAAGAACATGCCGGCTGCTACGATGCCATCTGGGTCAATGTCAACAGCCTGGCAAATATCGATTATCTCAAGATGGCAAAAAAATACGGGATCCCGAAACGGATTATCCACAGCCACAACGCGCAGAACATGGACACAAAGCTCCGGGGGCTTCTGCACGAGGCGAACCGGGGGCAGGTCGGCAGGTACGCGACGGATTTCTGGGCCTGTTCGAAGTATGCGGCAAAATGGTTCTACGCAGGGCGGGGCGGAAAAGGGAAGCTCCGGCATCCGGCGGTGATCATCCGCAATGCCATCGATGTCGGGAAAATCCAGTCGGGCATTGAAAAGCGCGGGGAGATCCGCGCGGCGCTCGGATGGGAAGACGCGTATATCATGACATGTGTGGGGAGGCTGCATTTCCAGAAAAACCAGAAATTCGCGGTCGATGTGCTGGCGGAGCTACTGCCAGTCATGCCGGACGCGCGCCTTCTTCTGATCGGGCAGGGAGAGGATGAGGCGATGCTCCGCGCGCATGTCAAGGCGCGGAATGTGGAGGCGCAGGTGTGTTTCGCGGGCGTTGTGGAGGATGTCTCCGGATACCTCGGCGCCGCGGACTTTTTCCTCTTTCCCTCGGTCTTTGAGGGCCTGGGGATCGCGGGCCTGGAGGCGCAGGCGGCGGGGCTGCCGACCCTGGCGGCGAAGGACGTCATCCCGCAGGACATTGCGGTCACGGATCTGCTGCGTTTCTGTCCGCTGGAAGCCGGGCCCGGGGAGTGGGCGCGGCAGGTTCGGCAGATACGCTCGTTCGGGCAGTCCGCGCGGCCGGCGGAGGCGGATTCCCCTGTATTCGGGCGGATCCGGGATGCTTTCAGACGGAAGGGATACGACAGCGTCACGGAGGTGCGGCGGCTGGAAAAGCTGCTAATGAAGTGAGATCCGCATGATTTTCCCTTCGCGGCGCATGGCCGGCGCGCGGGGGCGCTTCGGCAGGGAGGAGAGGCATGAAAAAACTGACGCTGGAGGAAATCCGCGGCCTGGAACTGGAAATCCTGGACGCGTTCCGGGAGATGTGTGACCGGAACGGGATTTATTTTACCCTGGGCGGAGGGACGCTTCTGGGCGCGATCCGGCACCACGGGTTTATTCCCTGGGACGATGACATCGACGTCATGATGCCGCGCCCGGACTATGAGCGGCTGTTTCACCCGGAGGATCTGGACCTGCGCGGCTTTCCGGAGTATCTGGAGTTCCAGAGCTATCGGGACGGAAGCCTCAGCTATCCGTTTATCAAGCTGGTAGATAAGCGCACGTTTGTTGATTTTCCGTATTACGACAGCAAAGAGAATGTTAACCGGATCTGGATGGATATTTTCCCGATCGACGGAAACCCCGTTGACCGGAAGGAGAACCGGCGCCTCTACGAGAAATCCCTTCGCCTGCGGAAACTGATTTTTATTAAGATCGCGGAAAAGGGGAAGGGGAAGACAGCGCTGAAGCGCCTGCTCAAGCCAGCCTTGATCAACGCGCTCAAGGTCGTGTATCCGATGCCGAAGCTTCTCGCGGACATAGACCGCCTGAGCCGCACGGTCCCGTACGACAGCACGCCGTATGTGGGGTGTGTGATGTGGGGCTACGGGCCGAGGGAGCGGATGTCCCGCAAAAAATTCATGATTCCGGTCATGGTGCCTTTCGAGGGCCGGCAGATGCCCGCGCCCTCCAACTATGATCATTATCTGCGCGGGCTGTTCCACGATTATATGCAGCTGCCGCCGGAGGACAAGCGCGTCATGCATGACATGGACGCGTGGCTGCTGGAGGACGGGGAAGACCCGGAGACAGCGGACCGCGGCGCGGGAACGGCAGAGCGGCAGGAATAAGGTAAGCGTATGATTTTTGACAGTAGAGCAGCCAGGCTGCGCATCCTGCAGGACGGGCCGCGGATCCGACTGCGGCAGGAACCCGCGCGGATCCGGCTGGACGAGCTGATGACGTTTGCGGGACTCATATTGTGGGTGCTGCAGGCCTATATAGATGACAGCGGCTTTGGAGCGTTTTTCGGGGCGGAACTCGGAAAACTGATCCGTTATTTCATTCTGCTTTTGTTTCTTGTGAGAATCCTGCTGTCGGACATGCACATCGCCGCGCGCGCTGTCTCCGCTGCCGCCGTTTTTTTCTGTTATCTGATGATGATCCAGAAGATGGCGGGGGCGGGGATCACTTTTCTGCAGCTGTTCGTGGTGATGATGGCGGTAAAGGACATCTCGTTTAAGCGAATCTGCAAGGTGATGTTCTGGAGCTGCCTGTTCTGTTATCTGAGCATCCTGTTTTTTGACGGGATCGGGCTGATCAGCCTGCCGCCCCTGATCGACGGGGACCGGGTGCGGTACTATATGGGGTTCCGCTTCGTCTCTTTTCCTTCTTTCTATATTTTCAATCTGTTGTTCTGCGGCGCTTACGCCTATACCGGCCGCAGAGTGGAGGCCGCATCCGGGAGGACCGGGCGCAGACGGAGCTTTTACGCGGAACGTCTGCCGCTCTGGGCGCTCGCCGCGCTGGAGCTCCTCAACATTCTTGTCTATGTGCGGACAAATACCAATATTCCGTTTATTATCACGACTTTTTTCGTCCTGCTGTATCTGCTGTGTGTCTACGGCGGGGCGGACCTGTTCCCGGACTGCGGGCCGATGCGGTTTCTCGCGGGCATCTGCTATCCGGCACTCGCGTTTTTCACCTGGCAGGTTGTCGTCCACTATAATCCGAACAGTAAAACGTGGCTGAAAATTGACGACAAACTGACGCATTTCAGAATCCGGCATGCCGCGGAGGGATTAAAGCGGTACGGGATTCATCCGTTCGGGCAGGTGATTTATCAGAACGGGGATCTGCAGTCGCCGAATTACTTCTATATCGACAGCGCGTACATGAAGATCCTCATCAACTACGGGCTCGTCTTCGCGGTTTTTCTGCTCGGAATCTATGCGATGATCTCCGTTGCCGCGGTCCGGAACCGGGACACCGTGCTCTGTATCTGGATGGTCTGCATCGCAGGCTTCAGCCTGATGAACAACGTGCTTTACGACCCCGAGCAGTGCTGCACCCTGTTCGCGTTCTGGTACGCGGCCGGGATCTGGAAGAGATACGGGCGCGGAAGCAGAATGCGAAACGCGCGCGGAAGCGGGATGCCGCCGGATCCCGGCGGACCGGGGATTCTCCGGGGCGGTCCCCCGCGGGACATAGAAAAGAGGCGCGCAAACCTGCCGGCGGGCAAAAGCGGGACGGCGCAGGCGCGGGAACAGGCGCCGGCGGGACAGCCGAGCATAAAGCTGAATTTTGTCCTCAGCATGGCCTACCAGATCCTGATTGTCATTCTCCCCTTGCTCACGGCTCCCTATCTGGCGCGTGTGCTGGGAGCCGCCAAGAGCGGGATCTACAGCTTTACCGCCTCCTACCAGACCTATTTTTCCATGTTTGCCGCGCTGGGCACCGTCACGTACGGGGCGAGGGAGATCGCCCGGAACCGGGCGGACCGGGCGGTCCGGTCCAGGCTGTTCTGGGAGATCGAGCTGATGACCGTCGTGACCTCCACTCTTTCGATCCTCGCGTTTATCGTCTTCATTTATACCAGGGACCGATACCGGATCTACTATATTCCGCAGATCATGGCGGTGCTGGCGGTCATGTTCGATATATCCTGGTTCTTTACGGGAATCGAGCAGTTTAAATACACGGTGACGAAGAACGCGTTTTTCAAACTGCTCGGGGTGATCCTGATCTTCGCGCTGGTGCACAAACCGGAGGACCTGATGATTTATATCATCATCCTCTCCGCGAGCACGATGCTGGGAAACCTGTCCATGTGGCTCTATATGCCGCGTTTTCTCGATCCGGTGGATTTCAGGACACTGCGGATCCGCCGCCATCTGCGGGAGACCATGGTCTATTTCGTCCCCACCATCGCCACCTCGGTCTACACTGTGCTGGACAAGACCCTGATCGGGGAGATCACCCGCGACGAGGCGGAGAACGGTTTTTATGAAAATGTTGTCAAGCTGATCAATATCATGAAGGCGCTGACCTTCACGGCGCTCAACAGCGTCCTGGGCGCGAGGATCTCGTACCTGTTTGCCGAGAAAAAATACGACGAGATCCGGCAGAGGATCGAGACATCCATCAATTACATTCTGTTTATGGGGCTCGGCATCTGCTTCGGCCTTTCCGGGATCGCGCCCCGGTTCATCCCGTGGTTTCTGGGGCCGGGATACGAGCGGTCCATCTGGATGCTGATCCTTATGAGCCCGATCGTCGTCATCATCGGCGTCAGCAACTGCCTCGGGTCCCAGTATTATACGCCGGCCGGAAAGCGGGCGCAGAGCGCGCGGTTTATCATCGCGGGATCCTGCGTGAATCTCTGCATGAACCTGCTTCTCATCCCCCGCTACTGGGGATACGGGGCGATCGCCGCGTCTCTGATGGCGGAGTTTACGATCGCGGTGCTGTATGTGGCTTTTTCCGGGGAATCCTTCCATCCGGTCGTCCTTCTGCGGGACGGCTGGAAGAAGCTGGCGGCCGCAGTACTCATGTTTGTTGTGATCCGCCTGATCGACCCCTTTTTCCACGCCAATTTCCCGGCCCTTCTGGCAGAGATCTGTCTGGGCGGGACCGTCTATATTGCCGTCCTGTTTATTCTGCGGGACCGCTTTATGACGGGGTTCTGCGTGGATCTTGTGCGGGGATTTCTCAAAAAACGCGGGAAGCGGCCGTGATCGGACCGCAGAACCCGGGATCCCGCACGGACTGCCACAGATCGAAATCATCATGCCATAATTGAAATCATAACCGGAAGAAAGAACAGGTTCTGAAAACAAACGCCTTTATGTGGGAGGGAAACATTGAATACGCAAAGATATGAAGAGCAGAATCCGTCGGCTGCGAAGATGCGCCAGGTGAGCCTCGTCAGGCTCCTGCTGCTGGCGCTAAGGCGCTGGCGCAGCATGGTGCTGGCCGGACTGATCCTGGCGGTGCTCCTGGCCGGGCTGAAGGTCGCGCGGGAATATAAAAACAGGGGCGTTTCCAACGTGGCGCATGAGGATTACCTCGCGGCGATGGAGATTTATAACGCTTCTGTGGAATCCTACAGCACAGCCATCGAGCGGTTCCAGACGAAAATCGACGCCAAACAAAAGTATTTTAATGAATCGCTCCTGATGCAGATCGACCCGCACAACGAGTGCGCCGCCACTGTCTCGATGGTCGTGCGCACGCCGGGTCTGGAGGCCGCGGATATGCCGTCTTCGGAGCCGGGGGAGACCTCCGGCGCGTCCTCCGTCAACGCCAGCAACGTGACGCACGCATATACGGATTTTATCACATCTGTTGTTTCTTATGATGAAATTGCCGCGGATCTGGGCGTTCCCGAGCAGAGCGTGCGGGAGCTGGTGCTGATTTCGACAGACCAGTATCATTTCAGCAGCGTCTTCAAGGTACAGGCCCGCAGCATGGATATGGAGCTGTCGGTCAGGATCCTGGACCACATTCTGGAGGAGCTCGAGAAGAACCGGGACAACTTCCGCGCCATGCTGGGGGACTACGAAATCAGCCGGATCGCCCGCAGTGAGGAGACGGTCGTCGACACCGTGCTGCTGCAGCAGCAGACGGAGCTGCAGAACTCCATTGTGACCCTCCAGAAAAACCTGCAGACCTCCCAGACCAGTCTGAAGGAGCTCGTCAGGCCGACAGAGGCGACCGGCGCCTCCACAAAGACCATCATAAAGCACGGAATCAAATACGGCATTGTCGGAATGATCGGCGGCTTTTTCCTGATGGGACTTCTCTATGCCATCCTGATTCTGACGGGCGGCAGGATTCTTTCGGACGACGAGATCAGCATCGCCTTCGGCATCCCCGTTCTTCTGACCTTCCCGTCCCCCGAAGAAGGAAGCTCCTTTGCGGGAGGAAGCTCCGGCACGGGCAGACGCACCCGCGCCGGAAAAAAGATCCCCGCGGCGGCAAGAACAGCGGACAGCGGCAGGGAATCCCGTTTTCCGGTCGACCGTCTGCTGCGCCGGCTGACCAGCGACAGGCCCCGGATGCGTATTTCCGATGCGTGCGATGTCCTGGTCGCAAAGGTGGAGAACAGCCTCGCGGGCTCCGATTCGAAAACAGTGGTCCTCGCCGGTTCCGTCGGAGAAGCCCGTCTGGCCTCCCTGGCTGAAGCGCTGCGTACGCATGCGCGGGAAGCGGGAAGCCCCGTTTCCTTTGAACCGGCCGCTGACCTGGAGAGAAACGCCGCGTCGATCCGGCGGCTGCACGCGGCCGACGCGTGCATCCTTGTGGAGGAGATCGAAGAATCGTCTTACCGGGCTGCCGCGGAGCAGGCAGAGATCGCGCTTGCCTCGGGCAGGCCGGTCCTGGGAACCGTGTATCTGTAAGGAACGGCGGGGCTGCCGCGGAGCAGGCAGAGATCGCGCCTGCCTCGGGCAGGCCGGTCCTTGGAACCGTATATCTGTAAGGGACGGAGGGGCTTTCTGACGCAGAGACCGGAAAATCAGGCAGGCAGTATGTACGGATTCATTTGTGACGGGGCCTGAGACTTGTCCGGGGAAGATGTCGGCGAAGAAGCGGAACAGCCGTGAATGATGTAATATTTGATGAACTTGACGGATGAAAAAGAAAAGCATTCTGTACTGTCTGGCGGCCGGCGCCGCTGCGGCAATGATTCTTCTCCTGCTATTTACGCGGCCCTCTTCCGGCGGCGGAGAGGAGAGCGGAAACAGGATTCTGTCCCGGGAGGAGTTTGCGCAGAGAAAGGAAGAAGCCGTGGAAATCCCGTTTTCCGCCCGTCAGCTCCGCTGGCAGGGCGGGGAAGTTCCCTGCGACGCATCTTCCGGGACCGTCTATATTCCGGTCGAAACGTGGAGCACGGGCGGCGATACCGGCTCCGGCCCTTCTTCTAAAGAAGCGGAAGCCGGCGCGGCAGCGCCTGCCGGCGGCCGGGCCGAGACAAGCTTCCTGGAGGAGATCCTCACGGGCCTGACGGGAGCGGACGCGGACAGTGTCATTTATTTTCAGGAAGACGATATGTGCGGGGATCTGTCCGCCGCGGTTCGGGAAGGACACGGTTTTCAGGCGATTCTGGTTACCCCGGAGGGTGCATCGTCTTTCCAGGCAGTCTTTACGGGACTGCCCGCGCTGTGCATATGGAAAACCGATGAAAACCCGGTCCGGCGCAAGGAGGAGCATGAGGCGCGGATCCGGATGGTGCCCCTCCTGCAGGGGGCGCAGGGCGCGGAAAACGGGAGGAATCCGGTATCAGGCGGCTTTTCGGCAAAGGAGGAACAGGAGGCGCGGGAGATGCGGTGCCTCTTCCATGTGCGCGGGAATGTCTCCTCCACCCTGAAGAAGAAGCCCTATAAAATCTCTCTGCTGGATGAAGCGGGAAACAAGGCGGACGCGGGCTGGCTGGGGCTGCGCGAGGACGATGACTGGATTCTGAATCCCCTGTATACGGACAGCACCCGGGTCCGGGAGCAGACCGCTTACGCGCTCTGGCAGAAGGTGGAGGAGCTCTCGGAAAAACCTGTCGCCTCCTCCCGGATGCGGTATGTGGAGGTGTTTCTGGACGATGCCTATCAGGGTGTCTACGCGCTGACAGAGCCTGTGGACGCAAAGCAGCTCGGCCTCGCGCCCGGGGACCTTCTGTATAAAATCGACCGGTGGGACCGGGAATACCCTTATCTGGATCTCTATGGGGAGAAGGAAGCGGCGCGTGAGCCGGAGATCCTCAATGACCATGGCTATCCGTGCGTGGAGATCCGCTGGCCCAAAACCTGGGACAGTACGGCTTCCTGGGGACCGATGGAGGCCTTTCACCGGTTTGTGTTCCGCACAGGAGACCCGGAGACGCTGCGGGAAGCCGGCCTCACCGTGGAGATGGAGACCGTTGTCACGCTGAGCCTGTTCTGCGCCATGACGCACGCCGAGGACAACGGCTGGAAAAACAGTTTCCTGGAGGCCCGAAGGGACGCGGACGGCTATACCCTGTTCCGCACAATCTGGGATCTCAATTATGTCTTCGGGGATATTTTTGTATATAAGCCGGAGGACGGGTATACCGTCTTCGACGCCGGGACGGCTCTCTGCTATACGCCATATAAGGACAGCACCTATGACTACGAGGCGTTCGCGGCCGCGGATCCCGCGCTGGAGGAGTCCCTGCGCGCCCTGTGGGCGCGGTGGCGGGAGGGCGGCATCAGCGCGGAGTATGTCATCGGACTCCTGAGGCAGTACCGGGAGGAGCTCGTCCGCAGCGGCGCGCTGCGCCGGGAGACCGCCTGCTGGCAGCAGGGGGAGGACGGCGGCGCGGCAATGGAGAAAACGGAGACCTGGATCCGGCAGAGATTTCTGTTTCTGGACGGATATTTCCGGTACGCGGAACAGGGGTCGTAAACGGCCGCTGTCCCGCCGCGATCCGCGGGAGATTCCATGTCGGCCGCAATCGGACGATTTTGGTAAAGTTGTACGAAAAAAGGAACAATTTTTCTGCGTATGTTGTGATTTCATACAGGCAGGAAAACAAAATCTGGATTATAATAATATAGATATGGTACGCAATTACAGAAAGTGGCCGCGGCCGGAAGTCCGCGGCGGGGAAGTATCTGTCTGTTTTTGCCGGTATCGGAACAGTCTGCAGCCGGTACGCACTGTGGGGGTGTGTGCCCCGGACGGCAGTGTTCATAGTAACGTCATCTGAAAGGGAGGAGCTAACTTATGTCTTTCAAATCCAGGCATTTGAACAGCATTAACGCCGGCCACCACAAACACACGGCCGGTTGTGCGACAGAGATCATGCCGGTTCCTGCTGCCGTCAGGATTTCCATGTCGCAAAACATTGGTGCGCCCTGTACTCCCCTGGTAAAGAAGGGGGACACGGTCCTTGTGGGCCAGAAGATCGGTGATTCGGATGCATTTCTGCATGTCCCTGTCCATGCCAGCGTTTCCGGCAAGGTGACAGGGATCGAAACACAGAGGAACGCGATGGGCGGTATGGATACCCTCGTCGTGATCCAGAGCGACGGACAGCAGACAATGGATCCCGAGATCAAGCCGCCTGTCATCACGAACCATAAGGAGTTCGTCGAAGCAGTCAAGGCCAGCGGCCTTGTCGGCCTGGGCGGCGCGTCTTTCCCGACCTGGCTGAAATTCAATCCCAAAAACATGGACGGGGTCAAGACACTGATTATCAACGGTGCGGAGTGTGAGCCTTTCATCACTTCCGACCACAGAACAATGCTGGAGGATGCGCAGAACGTGATCGACGGCGCGCTCGCCGTCATGAAGTACCTCGAGCTCGACGACTGCTACATCGGCATCGAGGACAACAAGCAGGACGCGATCGACAATTTCGACGCGATGTTCGCGAAGCAGGGCCTCAAAAACATGTTCACATTCCCGCTCAGGGCCAGTTACCCCAAGGGCGCGGAGCGCGTGCTGATCTATGAGGTGCTCGGCAAGACCTGCGACGCGGGTGTCCTGCCGGCGGATCTGGGCTGTATCGTCTCGAACGTCACATCAATCGCTTTCCTCGGCCAGTATCTCAAAGACGGCGTGCCGCTGATCACAAAGCGTATGACCGTGGACGGAGACGCTGTGTCCGAACCCAAGAACATCGTGGCTCCGATCGGAACCGAGATCCATGATGTCGTCGAGTTCTGCGGCGGGTATCGCAAGCCCCCCAAGAAGATCCTTATGGGCGGCCCTATGATGGGACGCGCGGTCTACTCGGACAGAATGCCCATCGTCAAGAACAACAACGCGATCCTCGTGTTTTCCAGGGAACAGGCCTGGATTCCGGAGGAAACCGCCTGCATCAACTGCGGCAGATGCCACCAGGCATGTCCGTTCGAGCTTCTGCCCACCGGGTTCGCGGATGCTTATGAAGCCGGCGATGTGGAACGCCTGAATGACCTCAAGGTCATGCAGTGCATGGAGTGCGGCAGCTGTTCTTTCGTCTGCCCCGCACATCGTCCGCTGGCCTTTATGAACAAGCTGGGCAAGGCAATGGTAAGGGAGGCAAGCAGCAATGGCAAGTAATACGAAATATTATGATAATCTGACAGTATCCAACTCTCCCCATCTGGTGACGAGTCTGGATACGACCCGGACGATGCTGTATGTCGTGGCTGCCCTGTGCCCCGCCGCGGCTGTGAGTATTTTATATTTCGGCATTTCCGCCGTCGTCATGATCGCGGTATGCATGATTTCCTGCGCGTTCTTCGAGTGGGCCTATGAGAAGATTCTCAACAAGCCCTCCACCGTGCGCGACGGAAGCGCGCTGGTCACGGGCCTGATCCTTGCCCTGAACCTGCCCGCCAACCTGACACACCTCGACAGCATCGAGTACCCGGTTTTCATGCCGATTCTGATCTGCATCATCGGCAGCTTTGTCGCGATTGTGATCGTCAAGCAGCTCTTCGGCGGCATGGGAAGGAACTTCGCGAACCCGGCGATCGTCGGCCGTATCACTCTGTTCCTGTCCTTCACGTCCTATATGTCCACATGGCCTCTCACCAGGTTCCAGAAGGCGGGCATTGACGCCGTGACCGGCGCGACCCCCCTCGGATATCTGGCGGACGGAAGCCTCACATACTCCCCTTCTCTGAAGGATATGTTCCTGGGCAACATCGGCGGTGCCATGGGTGAGACCTGCGTCATCGCGATCCTGATCGGCGCGATCTTCCTGATCTGCATGAAGATCATCTCCCCGATCATTCCGGTCTGCTTCGTCGCCACCGTGTTTATCTTCGCGCTCGTGTACTACGCCGCGACCGGCGGCGGCCCCGACGGCCAGAGCGCTCTGTACATGGCCTGCTTCCATGTATGCGCCGGCGGTGTAATGTTCGGCGCGGTCTTCTGCGCGACGGACTACGTCACATCGCCGATTATGAAGCTGGGCAAAGTGATGTTCGGTATCGGCTGCGGCCTTGTCACCATGATTATCCGTCTGTTCTGCTCCTATCCGGAAGGCGTCTCCTTCGCGATTCTGTTCATGAACATCATGACTCCGCTTCTGAATTCGATCGCAGAGGACAGGTTCTATCAGATCTCGAAGCGCAAAAAGGCAGCGGCAGCAGAGAAGAAAGCATAAGGAGGGCATGTGATGAATACTCAAAAGAATCAATTTGCAGCCCCCGTCATCGTGCTCAGCGCCATCTGCCTTGTCGTATCCATTGCGCTGGCATTCACGAACAGGGTTACAAGCTCGATCATTGAAGCGAACAACGAAGCTACGGCTGCAGCGGCGAGAACGCAGCTCCTTTCCGCGGCGGATTCGTTCACAAAGGTAGAGGATGTCACTCCCGAGACCGGCGCGACGAGCGAAGACGGCAAGGCGACTGTACAGGATGCCTACGCGGCGGATAACGGCGCGGGCTACGTCATGACGGTTAAGACATCGTCCTTCGGCGGCGCCCTCACCATGATGGTCGGCCTCGACAGCGAAGGAGCAATCACGGGCGTCACAGTCACGGAGCACGCGGATACTCCCGGCGTCGGCACGAAGGATATGGAGCCCGATTATCTCGCACAGTATCAGGGAATGAGCGAACTTTCGAGCGCTGCCAACATTAAGAAGGAAGCCGCTCCGTTCGTCTACATCTCCGGCGCGTCCGTCTCCGGACAGGCCATCCATTCCGGTGTGGCGGCTGCCCTCAGCCAGTATGCAGCGATGGGAGGTGCACAGTAATGGAAAATAAGAGTAAACTTTCAATCCTGACGAACGGCCTGATCAAAGAGAACCCGGTTCTGGTTCTGGTTCTCGGCACCTGCCCGACTCTCGCGACATCCACCTCTGTTGTCAACGGCTTCGGTATGGGCGTCTCCGCGACGGCAGTTCTGATCTGCTCCAATATCGTTATTTCGCTTCTGCGTAAGGTTATTCCGGACAACGTCCGTATCCCGTGCTATATCACGGTCATCGCGGGCTTCGTCACAATCGTGCAGC
This sequence comes from Eubacteriales bacterium, assembly GCA_030533125.1. GTDB lineage: Bacteria > Bacillota > Clostridia > Lachnospirales > Lachnospiraceae > CAG-791. The sequence goes on from JAUNJS010000018.1 coordinate 17,143, forward strand.
TGATAGTCAAGGCGTTTGCGCCGGCCCTGGATAAATCACTGGGCCTGTACCTGCCTCTGATCGTCGTTAACTGCATCATCCTGGGCCGTGCGGAGATGTTCGCGAACAAAAACAGCGTCATCGATTCCGCGCTTGACGGCATCGGCATGGGCATCGGCTTCACGATCACGCTGGTCGTCATGGGATCTCTCCGCGAGCTCATCGGCGCCGGCACATGGTGCGGTGTTCCGGTTCTGTCCCGGATCATGCCCAGCATGAGCATCATGACCCTTGTTCCCGGCGGTTTCGCCGTCTATGCGATCGTCATGGCATTTGTCCACTATATCACGACTGATAAGAGCACCATCCGCGACAGCTTCGGCTGCTCCGACTGCGCTATGCAGGATGACTGCGTCGATGGCAGCGGATGCGCATCGAAAGGGGAGGTGGCGTAATCTATGGCTAAATACGTTACTATCATTATCAGTATGGTGCTCGTCAGCAACTACCCTCTGGCGCAGTTCCTCGGCATCTGCCCCTTCCTGGGCGTCTCCAAAGATATGGACAGCGCCAAGGGCATGGGGATGGCCGTTACCTTCGTCATGGTTCTGGCGACCGCTGTTACATGGCCGATTCAGCAGATCCTGAACAGCCAGGGCATCGGCTATCTGCAGACCGTCGTCTTCATCCTCGTCATCGCCGCGCTCGTGCAGCTGATCGAGATGTTCATGAAGAAAAACATGGTCGGCCTGTACAAATCTCTGGGTGTCTTCCTGCCCCTGATCACAACCAACTGCGCCGTCCTCGGTGTCTGCATCAGCAACATTGACAGCGGCCTGAACTATCCCGAATCCCTTTTCAACGCGTTCGGCGCCGGCATCGGCTTCCTCTTTGCGATGGTCCTCATGGCAGGCGTTCGCGGCAAGCTCGTCGACCAGAGCCGTATTCCGAAGTCCTGGCAGGGCGTTCCGATCGTTCTGCTGACAGCAGCCATCATGGCGCTGAGCTTCATGGGATTCGGCGGTATGTTCTCGTAAGGAAGGAGGTCTCTGATGAATGAGATTATTATTCCGGTCATACTGGTTGTCGCTGTAGGACTGGTCGCTTCCATTATCCTTGCGTATGCTTCCAAGGTCTTCTATATCCAGGAAGACCCCAAATTCATTCTCATGCGTGCTGAGCTCCCCGGCGCGAACTGCGGCGGCTGCGGCTATGCGGGCTGTGATGACTATGCACACGCGCTGGTAGAAGATCCGGACGGTGTCCCGATCACGAAGTGCGCAGTCGGCGGACCGTCCTGCGCGGAGAAGCTCGGAGAGATTCTGGGCAAGACTGCGGACGGACTGGAGAAGAACGTTGCCTATGTCATGTGCAACGGCACGACCAACAACGCACAGAAACTGTTCGAATATTCGGATATCCCGACCTGTAAGGCTGCCAAACAGCATTACGGCGGCAGCAAGGCCTGCCCGAACGGATGTCTGGGACTGGGCGACTGCGTGGCGGCCTGCGGCTTTGACGCGATCCATGTGATCAAGGGTGTCGCGGTTGTCGACCGCAGCAAGTGCACGAGCTGCAGCGCCTGCGTCAAGGCCTGCCCGAACAACCTGATTAAGATTGTTCCCGAGAAGAAGTCCAAAGTTATCGTCCGCTGCCACAACACCCAGAAGGGCGCGGATGCCCGCAAGGGATGCGCGGTTGCCTGTATCGGCTGCGGTCTCTGCGAGAAGACCTGTAAATTTGACGCTGTCCATGTCGTGAACAACCTCAGCGAGATCGATCCTGAGAAGTGCAAGATGTGCGGCATGTGCGTCAAGGTCTGCCCGACCGGCGCCATCCAGGACTTCGTACGTCCGAATGCATGGGCTGATGAGCAGAAGAAGAAAGCCGAGAAGGCCGCCGCTGCCAAGATGGCTGCGGAGGAGAAGAAGGCCGCAGCGGCTGCTGCAGCTGCTGCAGCTGCGGCGAAGCCTGCGGACGCTCCCGAGAAGAAGGCTTGAAAGGCATAAAATTCCGGATTCCGCAGACAGCGTAACCTGACGGCGTTGTCCTGGACAATATAGCCGAAGACACCGGTATAAGCCCGGGATCACGGGGGGCGGGAGAAAGCAAAAAGCACCATCCTTCCTCTGTGCGCGCGCGGATCAACAAAATCAACAAATAAGAAAACGCCTGTCCCGGA
>JAUNJS010000165.1 GCA_030533125.1 Eubacteriales bacterium
TAAGATCTCCATGATTTTTTGATAATCATCAATACCCAAAGACATCACAGACATCAGATTTTCCGCCCCTTCCAGAGAAGAAGTAAAACTATAACTTACTCTTTTAATAACACTATCTTCTGCCATTTCTTCTGATGTGTTAAGATAACTGGAAAAATCTTTCTGGTATTGTTCTCTGTATTCAATATAAGATTTGAGCTGATCATTGAGACGCTCTACTTCCATTGCTTCATCCGACGTAAGAAGATCCCGGGCTTCTTTCAGCTTTAGTTCATAAATGTCTTCCAATTCATCTGAAGACATTACCATTATTTCAGCTTCTGATTGTTCTTCCCAGACACTCTTGAGTGTGCCTACTCCGGCTACCAGAAAAGTTGACAGAAGTGTAATAAGTAATAGTGTTTTCTTCTTACGGAACAGCTCCAGAAGGACATCGCCGATATCAATAATTTTCTCATCTGTTTTATTCATTTCTGAGCTTTCCTCCTACTTATAATAAAAGGCAAAATCTGCCTCCTGATAGTCTCGCCCAGGACTGTATTTTTACTCTTTAAACGTTTTCTACTATATCAATATTAACCTTTTATATAATACGCCTTTCAAGATGTCATAATGACTTCAGGTATTCCATAAAGTTCTGCTTATTTTCAAGCGCACTAGTTGTCGGGCGTCCGAGATCCTCTCTCGCGCCAATCGAACACTTCACTTCAACCAGTGTCAGTTCATCTCTGTCTTTCGCGGCCCGCAGCTCCCTGTCCAGATCCTCAAAAGTATCCACGCGCACTGCATTCGGATAGCCGCACGCAAGAGCTATTTTCACCAGATCAATATTCCCTGCCACGGTAGGCATACCGCCGACGGTCTCGTGTGCCCCGTTGTTGATGACAACGTGAATCAGATTCTTCGGTTTATTCGCGCCCAGGACTGCCATGGAACCCATGTGCATCAGAACGGCTCCGTCCCCGTCCACGCACCAGATCTGCTGCCCGGGCTTATTGATCGCCACACCAAGAGCGATCGAAGAACTATGGCCCATGGATCCGACTGTCAGGAAATCATACTTGTGGCTCTGGCCGTTGGCAGCCCTGGTCTCAAACAATTCCCTGCTTGCCTTGCCTGTGGTACTGATGACGGGATCCTCTCCGGATATTTTTACAATATGCCTGATAATCTCTTCGCGGCTCATCGAGCAGTTGTTCTTATACACAACCTTCGGAGCGTCTGTCAGCGCTTCTTTGCGGATCACAAAAGCCACATCTTTTCCGGATGCAAGGATGGTCCTGAACCGCTCCATGGCCGCTTCCACTTCCTCATCCGTCGTCTCCCTGCCGATGATGAAAGAAGCGATGTCCATGTCCTCCAGAAGTTTGACGGTCACTTCCCCCTGGTAAATGTGCTGCGGTTCATCGTGAATACCGGGTTCGCCGCGCCAGCCCACGATAAACACGACCGGAATGGCATAGACCTTGTCGTTCAAGAGCGAAGCGACCGGATTAATAATATTCCCTTCTCCGCTGTTCTGCATGTAGACAACCGGTACTTTCCCGGTTGCCAGATGATATCCGGCCGCCAGGGCCGTACAGTTCCCCTCATTCGCCGCGATTACATGGTGCTTCGGATCTATCCCGTACACTGCCATCAGATAATTGCACAGTGCCTTCAGCTGGGAATCCGGAACGCCGGTGTAAAAATCAGATCCGATAATCTGTACAAGCTTTTCTACTCTCATTCTGTCATCCTCTCGGTCTTAACTCCGCAGTATCTTATGATAGAGCGCATCGATCGTATCAACATCCAGCGCAATGGGATGATTTTTCAGCCTGACCGGATTCACGCTCGTTTTCAGCTCCTCAAACTGCGCATCGGACGCCGCCGGAATCTCGAACTCCATTGCCCGGAAAATGCTGTTCAGCTTTTCCGCAGCCTGTTCAGGGGTTTCACATCCCATGGCATCCCCGATCTCGCGGAACACATTCTTCAGATATGCTTCCCCTCTGGGATCAATACACTTCTCCGTGTTTCTTATCATCCAGGGGAAAAGGATCCGGTCGCAGAGAGCCGCGGCATGACCGTGCGCGCAGCCGAACAGGCTCGTGATTTTATAGCACATCGCGTGCCCGGCTGTCGTCTGGGTAATATTGATGGCCTGACCCGCTTTATGCGCGGCAAGCAGCATGCCCGCGTTTCCTTCCTCTGTGTTTTCCAGATAGCCATCCATATTGGCAAGTACGCCTTCTATGGCGGATCTTGCGAACACTTTGCTCTCTTCCGTACTGTTGACGGACCAGAACGACTCGATCGCGTGGCAGAGAGCATCCATCATGGTGGCTTTCTTCTGATAGCGCGGAAGCGTCTTCAACGCGTCCGGGTCCATCAGGACAGTTTCCGGAATAAAGCTCTCGCTTGTGACGGACTGCTTGGCGCCCTTATAATATACGACCGCGTACCTAGTCGCCTCTGATCCCGTCCCCGCTGTAGTGGGCATGGCAAGAAAAGGAATGGAGTTCGGGATGATTTCCGCCTTCAGCCAGGATCCGTTCTCCCCGTTGCCGGGGAGATTGGAATACAGCTTGATGCATTTGGCCACATCCATCGCGGAACCCCCGCCGACGGCCATAATGCTGTCGCATTTTTCATTGCGAAAAACCGTCACGCCCTTCACTACGCTGTCATAGAGCGGGTTCGGCCGGAAATCCGAGAATCTGACCACCGGCACACGGACTCCGTTCATCTTTTCGTTAAAATTCGCAAGGAATCTGATCGAGTCGTCGCAGACAAGAAGGATTTTCTCCTTCCCGCGCAGCCATTCGTCCAGTCCGCTGTAATTGTTTTCTGCAGTAATGATCATTCTGTCAGCCCTCCGCGGGAATCATCCGGATAATCTCCTTAAACGGCATTAACATTGCGTCACATTCCTCTGCCCTGTGATTCTGGAGAATCACTTCCGCCGCCTTCTGCATAGCCGGAACCTCCGCCCTCATAAGCTGATTCGCGTAAATGATGACATTCGCTCCGCGCTCTTTCCATTCCTCCTCTGTCACGGAATTGAAGCTGGTCGGTACGAGGACAACAGGGGTTGTCTTATCCTTTGCGCGGAATTTCTCAAGGAACTCCTTGATCTCCGCCGGATCTTTCTTCCGGCTGTGCATCATAATGGCATCCGCGCCCGCCTCCGCGAACGCAAAGGCACGCGCAAGCGCATCCTCCATGCCCCGCTCCAGAATCAACGACTCGATCCTGGCGCAGATCATGAACTCTTTTGTGCGCTGCGCCTTTTTGCCTGCCCTGATCTTGGCGGAGAAATTCTCAATGGAATCCTGTGTCTGTACGACCTCGGTCCCGAAAAGCGAGTTCTTCTTAAGGCCCGTCTTGTCCTCAATGATGACCATGGAAACCCCGAGACGCTCCAGAGACCGGACCGTGTAGACAAAGTGTTCTGTTTTTCCGCCGGTATCACCGTCAAAGATGATCGGTTTTGTAGTAACCTCTGTAATATCCTCAATCGTGCGGAACCTGCTGGTCATATCAACCAGCTCAATGTCCGGTTTTCCCTTCGCTGTACTGTCGCACAGACTGGACACCCACATGGCGTCAAACTGATGAGCGCCGCCGTCCTGATGTACGACGGTATTCTCGACAATCAGTCCTGTCAGGCCATCATGCGCCTCCATCGCGGTGACCAGCCCTTTCATCTCCATGACCCTCCTGAGACGGCCGCGCCTGATATCGGGCATCGCCAGATCAGAACGGGTGCGGGCATCAATGTCTTTATACTTCTGGTCACTCGAATACGGATACTCGACCAGCTTTCCGCCATAGGAAGCAAGGATGGATACGACCTCATCGCGGATCGGCTTCTGGAAACCGGTGCACCAGTCATCCCCGTGGACAACAATGTCCGGATGATATTTATCCAGAGTTTCCCTGTAGCTGAGTGTATTCTGGTCGATCACTTTATACACACCGGCGATATTCTCAAACATGATCTTCCGCTCGGAGGCCGGAACAAGCGGAAGCCGCTTGTAGGACGTGACCGCTTCATCGGAGAGAACGCCGATCATAAGTCTTCCGAGTTTCTGCGCCTTTTTGATAATGGCAATATGTCCCCCGTGGATAATATCTGTCGAGAAACACATATAAACCGTGCGGTTTTCAATCTCCTTCAGCCTGCTGGATACCACCGCCAGATCCTCCGGATTATCAATCTCGGAGCAGAGGAGATTCTGCACATCCAGGGCATGAATATTCGCGGCACCGTTCAGCTCATTCAGCGCGTTTTCCGCGTATACCTTGCGGTTGTCGGCATCACAGAATTCAATAATCTTGTCGAGCCAGATCTTCCAGTCTTCCTTAAAAAGCTTATAGAGTGCCTGTGCCTCCATCGCCTCATTGAAGATGTTCACTCCCACCTTCATGACAAGACCGTTCACGACCTGTGCTTTGAAGTCCTTCTCCGGCAGAGGCAGCGTAGAAGATACCGCCATGCAGGAGACGGGAGACGCGACAACCCGGTCAAAGACCTCATTTTCAAAGACAAGGTCTCCGTGCATCAGAATAATATCGTCGTCAAGATACTCCCTGGCGCAGTAAATGCTGTAAATATAGTTGGTCTTGTCGTAGATCGGATTATTGACAAAAGTAAAACGAATCGGAAGCTCAAGCTCCTGACAGTACTTGACCAGAACGCCATCATAATAACCTGTCGTCATAACAACTTCTTCAATCCCGGCACCTGCGATCTGTTTTAACTGTCGTGAAAGAATCGTATCGCGAGGGCTGATCTCTGTCATGCATTTGGGATGTTCCGATGTCAAAACGCCCATGCGGGACCCGAGACCGGAGTTCAAAACCAATGCCTTCATTCTTTTATCTCCTTTATTCGAAATTGTTATGATAAATACAATAGACAAGTCTGTTTGTCGTAACTCAGTTATTCAATATTAAGGACTATACTCATGCCCTTATGTCATCATTCATTCTTTATTGTCAGTCCGCCTGATTTCTATCTATGGTAAAATGCAGCTGCGTCCTCTTTTCTACGGGCGGAGGGGTCATATAATCCCCGTACAGCTGCTCAAGAACTTTCTCTGTTTCTTTTGGAACAGGAAAAGACTGTCCTTCAAATATCGCTGTCCTTTTTCCTTCGATCCATTTCTTCGGAAATACAGATTTTTCAATGTATGCGTTTGTGGATCCGTGGACATAAGTGGATTTGTCATATGAATACTTCATCTTGCATCTTTTGAATGCCCCAATGCACTTATCAGGATCCAACCGGTCACCGATATGCGTTGCTTTATTCAGCCGGATCCCGATTTTTTTTAATCTGCTCTGCGATTCCGCGTTCAGAACGCCGGTTTTATTGGATCTGGCAAAGCCGATCACCATATACCAGAACTTAAACATCTCACAGTGCAGTTTGCGCCGCGCCGTATTCGAAGGCATTCCGTCCATTGAGATGATGTCGATCCAGATATATCCTTCCCGCATATCTCCCTCAAAGTTGAAACCGACCCTCACAGAATGATCCTCGATGGAAAGGAGGGGCTTGAACTTAAAAAACGCGTCATTTTTAATTGTGAAATAGTTTATGACATACGGCGTGAGTTCCTTTTCTGCCACAGAAATAAACTTTTCGTGATCTCTTCGTGGCATCCAGATATCTACGTCATCATCCCATGGTATGAATCCCTGATGCCTCACAGCACCGAGGAGCGTTCCATACGCAAGATAGTATATCAGATGATATTTTTCACAGATATCTCTCACTTTGCAAAGGATTCGAAAGGCCGCTTCCTGAATAACCTTTAAGCCGTCTTCATTCCCCATTCTGGATTCCATTCAGCTTTCCTCCCGTATCTGTTTAAGGATTGTCCGGACTTTTTCCACATTATCAAAAAAGCCCCTGTATTCTTCCGGTGCCCATCTCTCGCGGATTCTCTGCTGCACTCCGGACGGACCGACAACAGAAGGTACTGATAATGCCACATCTCTGCAACCGTGCTCTCCCATCAGGACAGAGCTCACTGAAGCGATTGTTGGCCGCATATTGATCATGGCATCCGCCAGCTGACAGACACAGGTCGCAATTCCGTAATGGGTCCGGCCTTTGGACGCTATGATCTGCGCCCCCATGGTCCTGGTTCTGTCTGCAATCTGCGCCCTCACTTCATTATTCCATTCCAGGCCGGTATTGATGCAGTATTCCTCAATCGGGATACCACCGATGGTCACATGACTCCATACCGGAACCTGCCCGTCTCCGTGTTCTCCGACAACGTATCCGTTAATGACCCCTGTACTCAGACCGACATAATCCGCAATTATTCTGACGAATCGCGATGAATCAAGAATGCAGCCGGAACCGAAGACCATCCCATTCGGCAACCCCATCCATTCGGCAGCCTTAAATGTGAGGACATCAACGGGATTCGAAATGATCAGAAGTACACCTCGTGTGTAATACTTCTGAATGCTCTGTATGACAGACTTCATAATTCTAACATTTTCAGTGATCAGATCAAGTCTGGTTTCTCCGTTTCGTCTCCCACGGCCTGCTGTGATAATGATCAAATCACAATCTCCGCAGTCCTGATAATCTCCCGCATACAGATCCGCTGTTCCGATTCCGGGCAGTCCGTGACGTATATCCTTGGCTTCCCCTTCTGTTTTCTCTTGGTTGATATCTATCAGGACGATTTCCCTTGCAATATCCCGAAGAGCGAGCGAATAGGCAATCGATGAGCCGACATAACCGGCTCCAATGATGGCTACTTTTCTATTTCCGAAGGAATAGCCTTTCCTGGGATTCATTCTATCCCTCATCATAGGATTGTCACCCTTCTGGACATCTGTCGGATCAGGTCGTATCCATCCCAGATCAACGCAAAATCCATCGATTTTCCCATAGGAACAATCCTGTCAATTCCAACAGGCCTTGCTTTTTCCAAAAAAGCGGCAAAATCCTCTTTCGAGACGCCAAAATATGTGACTGTCTGACATCTGATATCGCAGACATCCGTTATTTCACCAAGGTCCTCTATTTCTTTCTCAAAATAAAAACCGCTGTTGTACTTGTAATTCATCAGCTCTCTGTCTATTT
>JAUNJS010000524.1:0-1796 GCA_030533125.1 Eubacteriales bacterium
AAAAAATAAAATTGCTTCCGATAAAGCCGGCGCCGCCGGTCACGAAAATCGTCATATATACTGTTCCTCCCGAATTCTCGTTTCCCGCTGAACGGATTCCCGACGGAATGATCCCGTTGAAAACTGTCCATGCAGTGATTTCCCCCGGATCGATCCCGCGGAATGCGCATAAACTGCATCTTTTGACCCCGGATGTTATATACCGCTCATGTTCTTTCCGGCAGGCACATCCAGATTATAACATACAATTCCCGCCGCATCCATTTTAAAACGGGCGCGCGTGTTCCTCCGGAACCAGGATCTTCAGTTTCTGCGGGCAGTTTTCAAGCAGGACTCTTTTGTGGGAGCCCGCATATTCTCCGTCGCGGGTCCAGGAAACCTGCTCATCGCAGGTCAGTAATATTTTCGAGGTCTTGAAGCTTATGACCATGTTCGTCTTCAACTCAGGGTTTCCCATAAACATCAGGATCTCACTCATTTCAAGCGGATTCGTGGGCATTCTGATCAACGTGACTTCGAAAAGACCATCCTGCAGATCCACGCGGCTGCCGGTTATATTCTGGAAACCTCCGATGGAACGGGAATTCGTGATCATGCCAAACGCATACTCCCCCTCGAAGCACAGGTCCATGCCATCTCCGTGCCTGTCCCCCCTCTCTGTTCCGGATGCGGAAACACCGCCCCCTGAAACGACGGGCTCTGAGGAACCGGATCCCGTTGAACCGGATTCTGTTGAAGCAGATTCCAGAATCTCTTGTTCTGATGAACCGGATCCCGTTGATCCGGATCCCGGAGTCTCTGTCTCTGAAGTTCCCGTTTCCGAAGGTTCTGTGCCCGGAACCGGTGGGGCCGCAGCGCCCGGATCCACAGAGAATGCCGCTGCCGTACCCGGAGAAGACTCCGCGGAAGCTTCCGCGGAAACCGCGCGCACACGCATGTTATAGGCGCGCATCTGTCCGAGTTCCGTCATCCCCTGAAGAATATAAGCAAAATGGCCCAGCTGGTTTTTCAGTTCCTGCGGAGTCTGATAAGAAGCCCCTGTAAACAGCCCGAACGCCGCCACATAGGTAAAATAATCCTTTCCGTTAAAAAGCCCCAGATCACAGCGGAACGCGCGGCCGTTGACAATGACCCTGGCCGCCTGCTTCATGTCGGAGGGAATGTGGAGGCTTGTGGCAAAATCGTTGGTCGTGCCCGCCGGGATGTATCCAATGGGCACAAACGGCTTCTCCGGATTCTCGATCATTCCGCTGACGACCTCGTCCAGCGTACCATCTCCCCCCGCGCAGGCGATATACAGATAGTCGTCACGACGCTCCCTCGCGATCCGTCTGGCATCCCCCCGGTTTCTGGTCGGATAACACACCACCTTAAAATCCGCGGCGGACAGGATTTCAAGGATATCCAGCAGACTGTTTCTGATCTGGGAGCGTCCCGCCACCGGATTAAATATAAACAGTATTTTTTTCCAGGGCAGCTCGCTTTTCTTCTGCCCGGATCTTTTCCTCACCGCAGTCATATCTCCGTCCTCCTTTTCCGCACAGCCTGCGCCGCGCTGGTCTATATTGATATGCCATACCTCGGGAAACCGCTTCTTACGTGTTCACAAAGCAGAGCAGCCCGCATTCTTCATATTCCAAGCCGAATTATAAACCACTGCCTGCGAATTCGCAATGACGGCAGAAGGCAGGATTCCGGCTGCAGGATTTCCTGTCACGTAGTCTCACTGATCCGGAACATATGATGAAATAACGGCACAGGATTACCTGCCTGCCGCGCTGTAAACAGAATACGAA
>JAUNJS010000524.1:1815-2285 GCA_030533125.1 Eubacteriales bacterium
TGCGGGCGCCGCAATATATACGCGTCCGCAGGTCTTTTCTGCATCAGACACTGCAGATGATCAGAAATACAGACAAGCAGAATGTACAGAACAACAATCTACAGATTCTTCAGGATTAAGATATCCCGGAAAGACAGTACGTCATACAATCCGTCGTTTATGTCTTTGCAACAAATCATTTACACCATTCTTAATTGATCCTGCCTTCCACGAAACCGGACAATCATTATTGTTTTTCAACCCTCACCTGATAAAAAATCCCCTCGCCATCTTCACCAATGAACGCACTGTCACCACCACCGGAAAGCTTAAAAAAGTACGTCTTTCCTCTGGTCAGCCTGATGGTTTTGTTCAGCGGCTTTCTTCCCGTATTATTCCTTACATGTATTGTTTTTTTTGCCAGCGTCCGTCCGCCGTTTTCACTAAAACTCGCGTACAGAGCATCACACCAGCTTATAGGTAATCTGCAC
>JAUNJS010000525.1 GCA_030533125.1 Eubacteriales bacterium
AAATGGCAGACGGGATGAAACGTCTGCCATAAGTAAAGGGTGTCCGTTCAATAGGAACGGCAAAAGTATAGGTATCACCTAGCGGTGATTGTTCTATGATCAATATTCACGTTTGGGAAGATCTTTTACATCCTAAAATCCGTATAATAGTCACTCAAAACTAGCCCTTAAGGACGCCCAGGCGTGTCAAAAACAGGCGATCCCTTTCAACTGCCTCTGCTCTCCAGCGGGCTTTACCGATGTTTGAATTTACAGTTGTTTCCTGTACGGCATCGAACCAGTCAAACAGTTTTGCCACAGACATATTATTGAGCCAGTTTAAAAGAGCTTTTTCCTTTTTGAAAGTATCTGACTTATCATGGGATGGATCCCCAGTAGGAACTGCCAGAGTATTCTTCAGTTCCCTCAGCTTCTTCTGGAAGAACGCCTCATAGCCGTATGCTACGAACTGACAGAAAAAGCGTCCTTCAAGAGTTCCCGTTGATTTTGACCTTGTCACATGGGCATCGTTATGCTGTTTATCGAGACGGAAGCCTTCCTCTGTCTTCTCTCGAAGACGATATTCACGTAAGGCACTGAAAGGATCCATCTTCTCATTTGAGATGAGGACAAAATACCCGTAATACCTGGTCTCCTTTATGATAGCTCTGTCATTGAGTGTTACGGACAGTTGCCCGTTTGCATCCCTGATGATTAAAAACAGCTCGGCAATACGCTGCTCTGCCTTTGACATCAGCGACTGTTCGACGCCGTTCAACAGCTGCTGTCTTACGTTCTGGATCTTTTTCATAAGAACGGCAGTACCGATCCTCTCCTTATCCGTATCGAGAACGAAATGGAGATATAACCGGTGTTCTTTTGTAATGATGGCTCCTTTTTCGATCCCGCCGCGGGTGCGCTTGCGTTCATACGAGAACAGATGGCTGATCCTCCTGGTTACGCAGTAGAGACCCGGATCCGCCGGGTATGCGTTGGAAGGCCTTCTTATATCAGGGGATACGGACTCCAGTTCTGGCGAGATCCATTTTCCGTCTAGCTGTCCCCGCATCAGGAACTTCGTATGTGAATGGATAAATGCCAGGATATTGGCCTCTGAGAAGAATCCGCCATCCAGAACCAGCAGGGGCTTGTCCATACCCAGAACAGACAGCTGCTTTATTGCGTTAAGGACAGAGATCACATCAGGGATATTCCCGGGCTGGCGCATGAATGCGACCGGCTGATGGTCATTCAGGCAGAAAAGCGTGAGCAGTTTTACGGAAGCGAGACCGTTATTGTCTTTGTTGTAGCCGAACCGGACGTCATTCAGAAACTCTGAATAGGAGGAGACCGTAGTACTGTCAACCGCAACAGATGCCCGCGATACCGCGTGTGAAGCACGGCGGCGGAAGTAGCTCTGGGATATTGATATATCCTGCCCAAGCATTTTCATAAGAGCATAGCATATGTCTTCGGAGAGGCCTTCCGAATAGGGCAGGACGTGGCTGATCTGCCACTCCTCTATCCTGCGGATCGTTTTGTCCGGATTGGCCATCCAGAATCTCGCGATGGAGATGATCTTTTGTGCCGTTCCTGTATCTGCAGAACTCAAAAGATCATCATCAATCCCGGATTCACGACCGATCCATTCAAGAATGTCCATGGCGCCAACTGTCTTGCGGACAGCGGTGACAGCGACACTTTTAGAGGAACGTTTTGGCCTTGTAGGGATGATCTCCTTCCCATCGGATGACTTCTTTCCAAGCAGCCGGCTGGAGATATGCTCATTGTATCTCTTTTTCGGGTTATATAGCGTAGTGACTTCATAGACGTATATATCCCCGTTTGCCTGGGTACGTTCCACGGTTTTGACTTTGGGTTCTCCCGAAGCTTTTCTGGGCATATGGAGCCTCCTTATATTTAGTGTCTATATTATAACATAGACGCTAAATATAGACAACCTCCATAAATGCCGAAAAGCCTTGATTTTACAAGGAGAAATCAGGTTTTATAGGCTGATTTTTAGTGTTTTTGAGTGACCATTGAATGGATTTCAGGATATATAAGAAAACCCCCGGTAACCGCTGCTCAGTCTATCAAGACGTTATCTTTGATACAATGCCGATATGTACGATTAGCCCTGAAACCGCGCTGTTTCTGGGCTTTTTCGCATTTCCGGGCACTCCGGACAGGGCGATATGCGGCACTGTTTCTGTAAGCTGCGGCGGCTGTCACGCTCAAAAACGACACCCCTCTCTGCAATCGTTAAAAAGTATGGTTATCGTTAAAAGGTTCAGGCTACCGA
>JAUNJS010000526.1 GCA_030533125.1 Eubacteriales bacterium
GTGTGACCGTAAAATTCTCCACCAGCATGAAATGCTGATGCACCATACCGATGCCATGTTCAATGGCCGCGGTCGGATTCTTGATATCCACCTTGTTCCCGTTGATGAAAATCTCTCCCTCGTCCGCCTGATACAGGCCGTAAAGGACATTCATCAGCGTACTCTTGCCGGCGCCGTTCTCCCCTAAGATGGAATGGATTGTCCCCTTTTCCACATCGAGATCGACGTCGGTCAGTGCATAGAAGGAGCCGAAACGCTTCGTGATTCCATGCATCTGTACAGCATACCGACTGCTGACTTCAACCGCCATACCTGCCTCCTTACTGCAGCGTTCCCAGAAACGCCTCGTATTCCGCCTTGTTCCCGGGCGGAACGATCACGCCGCGCTTGATCTGTTCGCCGACCTCAAGGGCCGCCTCGTAGATTTCATCCGGGTAGTTTTTATGATTCTCGGAGATACCGACCGCGTCCTCCGTCAGGCCGAAGGACATGTTCTTTCCGCCGATCTTACGCCCCAGGATAAACTGCCTGGAGACCTGGTCGACGGAGACGTTGACCAGCTTGATCGCGGATGTGAGGACGTTGTCCGGCGCCAGATACGCCTGGTCGCGGTCGACGCCGATCGCGAATTTCCCGGCTTCCTTCGCCGCTTCGATGACGCCCATGCCGCTGCCGCCGGCCGCGTGGTAGACGACGTCACACCCGTCGGTGAACATCTTATTGGCAATGCTCTTGCCCTTCGCGGCATCGGAGAAGCTCTCCGCGTACTGCACGGTGACCTCGACTTTTTTGCCGAGCTTTTTGGCGGCGTAAGCCGCGCCCGCCTGGTAGCCGTACTGGAACTGTTCGATCGTCTCGCTGGAGATTCCGCCGACGAAACCGACTTTCCCGGTCTTTGTGACGGCGCCCGCGACGTATCCGACCATGAAGGAAGGTTCCTGGGCGCGGAACAGGACGCCCGTCACGTTCTTCGGCGCATCCGTAAATCCGTTGTCCACACAGGCGAAATTAATCTCCGGATGTGCGGCGGCCGCCTCCAGGACAGCGTCCGCGCAGGCGTAGCCGATGCCCCAGCACAGGGTGTTGCCGTTGTCGACCAGGGTCTCCAGGTTGGTCGGGAAATCCCCGCTCTGCTTGGATTCGATATAGCTCACCTCCGCGCCGGTGCCCTCCCGAAGCTCCTGCATGCCCTCCCACGCGCTCTGGTTGAAGGACTGGTCGTTGATCCCGCCGGTGTCGGTGATCATGGCGATCTTCCATCCGGTCCCGTCGACATTGGAGTAATCATTGGCTTTTTTAGTCAGCTCCTCGATCGGAGTTTCTTCAATTGTCTTTTTAAAGGTTTCCAGCTCGTCCGCGGATCCGGGAGGCGTCAGGATGCCTTCCTTGATCTTCTCGCCGCACTCAATCGCCGCTTCATAGACTGCGTCGGGGTAGTTGTCATGGTTTTCGGGAATCCCGACCGCCCCGTCCGAAAGACCGAACGAGAGGGTCAGCCCGCCGATCTCCTGTCCTGCGATGTGCCGCTTCGCGACCGCCTTGACCGCGACATTGACATTTTTCAGGGAGGAAGTCAGCACATTGTCCGGTGCCAGATAGGCCTGGTCGCGGTCGACGCCGATCGCGTACTTCCCGGCCTCCTTCGCCGCCTCGATGACGCCTGTCCCGGTGCCTCCCGCCGCGTGGTAGACGATGTCACAGCCGTCGGTAAACATCTTGTTCGCAATGCTCTTGCCCTTGGCCGCGTCGGAAAAGCTCTCCGCGTACTGTGACGTGACGGCGACGTTTTTCCCTAAGACGCGGTTCGCGTAGTAGACGCCCGCGGTGTAGCCGCAGCGGAACTGTTCGATGACTTCGCTGGAAATCCCGCCGACAAAACCGACCTTCCCGGTCTTCGTGACCGCGGCGGCGATATAGCCCACCATGAAGGAGGATTCCTCCGCGCGGAAAACAACGCCCGTCACATTCGCCGGGGAGTCGGTAAACGCGTTGTCCACACAGGCAAACCGGACCTCCGGGTTCACGGCAGCGGCCTCAAGCACGGCGTCCGCGCAGGCAAAACCGATGCCCCAGCACAGGGTGTTGCCGTTGTCCACCAGCGTCTCAAAGTTGGTGGCGAAATCGCCGCTCTGCTTGGATTCGATGTAACTCACATCCGCGCCGGTCTCGTCGCGCAGCTCCTGCAGCCCTTCCCAGGCGCTCTGGTTAAAGGACTGGTCGTTGATCCCGCCGGTGTCCGTGATCATGGCGATCTTCCATCCGGTGCCGTCCACATTT
>JAUNJS010000527.1 GCA_030533125.1 Eubacteriales bacterium
GTGCCGCACATCGTCTCATGGCGGGGCCCTTTCGCGCAGGTTCGTCCCCGCGGCGACAAACCCGCCTTTGCAGGAGGCAGACATGCACGACCTTCTTACTTTTATGCAGAAACTCGATTGGAGCCCGCTCTTTATTTCCCTGAAAACGGGGGTCGTCGCGACGATTCTCTGCTTCTTTCTGGGCACCTGGCTGGCGGGCTGCGTCTACAGGGCGCGCCCGACTGTGAAGGCGGTGCTGGACGGGATCCTGACGCTGCCCATGGTCCTGCCGCCCACGGTGGCGGGCTTCTTTCTGCTCCTGTTTTTCAGCCTGCGTCGTCCGTTCGGGAAATATCTGTACCAGGTGCACGGGATCAAGGTCGTGCAGACCTGGCTGGGCTGTATCCTGGCGGCGACGATCATCGCGCTGCCGCTGATGTACCGCAACGCGCGGGCGGCCTTTGAGCTGGTGGATGAGAACCTTGTCTACGCGGCCCGGACAATGGGCATGTCGGAGACAGCGATCTTTTTCCGTGTGCTTCTCCCCACGGCGAAGCCGGGGATTCTGTCCGGCGTGATTCTGACATTTGCCCGCGCGCTTGGAGAGTATGGAGCAACCTCGATGCTGGCGGGAAATATTCCGGGAAAGACCGGCACGATCTCGCAGCGGATCGCGATGGTCATCCAGGACGGCAATTATGCGGTGGCAGGTTTCTGGACGGCCGTAATCATTCTGATCGCTTTTGTGATTATCGTAATCATGAACCTGACGGCGGGCCGCGCGAGACGGGAGTGAGCCTGCTTCAGGGAACAGGAACCGCCTGATGTGTTTTTATGGCAAACCCTGACTTACGGCCTCAGATTGGGGATGGAGAACGAGCGGTAAACGGTACGGGAGGACTTCGGATGAGCCTCATCGTTGATATTCGAAAAAAAGCGGGGGATTTTCTGCTGGATGTCTCTTTTGAGACAGCCGGCGGGGTGCATGCGCTTCTGGGTTCCTCCGGGAGCGGCAAGAGCATGACCCTCAAGTGCATCGCGGGGATCATAACCCCGGACGAGGGACAGATCTCCCTGGACGGAAAAGTTCTGTTTGATTCGAAAAAAAAGATCAACCTGCCTCCGCAGAAGCGCAGCGTGGGCTATATGTTCCAGGACTATGCGCTGTTTCCGACCATGACCGTGCTGCAGAACGTCATGGCGGCGATGGGAAAAAGAAAAGATCCTGAAAAGGCGATGGAATATCTGCAGAGGTTTCATGTACAGGAACTGGCGGACCGTTATCCGGAAAAACTTTCCGGCGGACAGAAACAGCGCGTCGCGATGGCCAGGATCACAGCCCAGGAACCTTCTCTGATCCTTTTGGATGAGCCGTTTGCCGCCCTTGACTCGCATCTGAAATGGGTCTTGCAGAACGAGATGAAGACCACTCTTGAGAGGATGCGGATCCCTGCGGTCATGGTCACGCACAGCCGGGACGAAGTATTCCGCTTATGCACGAGTGTCTGCTGCCTGCGGGCGGGACACTCTGAAAACACGCGGGCGATGAGAGATTTTTTCAAAAATCCCGAAACCGTGACCGGCGCGATGCTGTCCGGCTGCAAAAATGTATCGCGGGTTGCAATGATCGACGGACATACCCTCCGCGCCCTGGACTGGGAAGCGGATCTGTATTTCAGAAACGGGCTTCCGGAGGACGCCGCATCCGGAATCCGGGCTGTCGGAATCCGCGCCCATAGATTCCATACGGAAAAACGACCTGAAGACGACAATACATTCGAGATCGGTGATCATACAGTCCTGGAAGATCCTTTTGAATGGAACCTTTCTTTCTTCAAAAAAAGCTGTAGAAGCAACGGGGAAACAGGAACGGAGCATGCTGCCGGCAGTGAAAGCGAAAGCTGCGCCGTGAACAAAAACGGAACAACGCCTGCCGTACAGCCGCTGCTCTGGCGCGTCGCGAAAAAAGAAAACGGTTTTACCGTGCCGGAACGTCTCTATTTGAACAGCGACCAGATCCTGCTCCTGCGTGAATAATAACGTGAATAATAATTCGAAGGTCAAGTAGAGACAGAACATGCACTGTAAACCGCCTTGCCGGAGCTTCCTGGCTCCAGCAGGGAGTAAAAGCTCTACGGATTGCTCCGCTGCTTACGCAGCTCCCGCAATCCGCCACAAGTATTCGCACAAAGCGAAGCTTTGTTAGCGCCCCACTCGCACTCCGTGCCTCGTGCAGCTTTTTTCTCATACATGTGGCCCGGCGCAATAATCAGCCCCCGCTGCAAGCGAGCTTGCGCG
>JAUNJS010000528.1 GCA_030533125.1 Eubacteriales bacterium
GGCAGTGATTATGCAGGCTGCGAATAAACAGGCAGTGATTTACAGGCTGTGATTATGCGGGTTATGATTATGCTGCGGGATGCGATTATACAGACTGTGACTATGCGGGCTGTCAAACGGAAGAAAAAAGGACTGTGGGGGAAATCTGCCCGGATCCTGCTGGCGGGCTGTCTTGCAGCATGCCTGGCCGTATGCTCCGCCGGATGCGGACGCGCCCGGCCGAAGCAGTCAGGGATGGAGACAGACGCGACCGACCAGATGTACTCGAAGGAGCAGAAGGACGTACAGATCGATGTGTTCCGGATGAACGGGCAGGTTTATACGGTGGAAAATGTATATCCTGTCGACTGCTATCTGGGGGAAGAAGAGAAAGACGGCGGATTTTACCGGATTCTAGCGGATGTCACGTTTCTCAACGGAGGGGTTGCGGGATATTACAATTTCCCGCAGATCCGCCAGGTGAAGGAGTGGACGGAGGTCTCTCCCTTTGACATAGGGCTTCCCGTGATTACGGAAAAACAGTACGGCGTGGTTCTGATCGGCGATTATGCAGACGGGGATATTTTTCTGCGTGAATCCGGAAAGAAAGCGGTCTGGAAAGACGGGGACTGGATCTGGCAGTACAGCAGAGAAACAGTTACCGCGGACGGAAAACGCGTCTGCCTCCGGGAGGGCGTGACGGAAGAGGAGGCTGGACAGGGGATCGCGGACGGCGTCCTGTCCTGCGGGGACTATTTTGTGATTCCCGGGGACTGACAGATTCCGCGGATTGCCGGTCAGACAATTCTGCCTGTACAGGCCGAAAGAATTGTTTTGTACGGCGTGTCTTTTTCTTTGATCTCACAAGGTGAATACAGCTGCGTTGTAAGAGCACAGGGAGGGTAAAAATGTACAGGAAACTGGTCGGGATCATGTTGAGCGTTATGATCGCCGCGTCGGGATGCGCAGGGGCGTCCATGGGGACTGCTTCCGCCGGCGGGCAGGGAGCCGCGGAGGCGCGGACAGAAGCTGCCGGCGGGCAGGAATCCGCGGAGGCGCGGACAGATGCTGCCGGCGGGCAGGAAGCAGGGAAGGCACAGGCGGAAGCCGGTGCGGCGGCAGATGGCGCGACGGCAGAGAGCGGTGCTGCGGCGGAGAACGGTTCCACTGCGGGGACGGGAGCGGAAGCTGCCCCGGCCGCAGGCGCGGCTGCGAAGGAGATTTCTCCGGAAGACGTGACCGTCACATGGGAGGACAGCCGGGTATATCCGGACCTGACGCTGGGCAGATACAAGGTGATCACAACGTACGGAGTGAAGGGATATGAAGATGTCCCTTTTATCAGGGCATCGGATTATCTGGACATTCTCTTTGACGGACGGCAAAAGGTTTTTGTGGAAGACGGAGTCATGAAGGTCGACATGAGGGGAGCGCGGGCGGAAATCGATCCGGAAACGGACACGGTTCTGTTTGAGAATCCGGCCGGCTTCATGTCAACCGGCGCGATTGACGGCGCTATTATTGAAAAGAACGAATACAATGTGATCACGGCGTCTGTGAAGAACAAGTCTGTTCAGACAGAATCGAAACCGGTCGCTGTAGATCTCAGAGGGTACCGCATGCCTGTCATTCCCTATGACGGGGATATTCTGATGCCTTTCCTGGCCCTGCAGAATACTTTCGGCAGCATTGCGGTCAATAACGGCCTGGCGTATAACGGAAAAGATTATTTCAATGTATTCGGTACAGACCAGTTTATTATGACGGAAGAGAACGCGGCCGCGGCGGACAGTCCCTACAGGAAGGCGATTTATTCCGGCCCGTTCAGCACCAGAGAGGAGACGAGCCAGGCATATGCGGATTACGGATATTATTCCACCTGCCTGCTGCTGGACCTGACCTTCGGACACAAGGAGGAAAGGAACATCACGACCTTCGACGAGTACTTTACCAGAATGAACGCCAAAAAGGCCTTGTGCTCCACCAGGCCGGCCATTGCCATGACCGTGGAGCTCATGCTCTTCAGCTATCTGTTTGATTCCGGCCATGACGCGCTGATCGGCACGGACTCTGTATTCGGCAGGATCGACGGGGTCGGAAAGGAAGAAGTCGACAGCATCATCGATGAAATCAAGGAATCCGATGAAGCCGGAGAACTCTTTGACGACGCCGCGGGCATTTCTCCGGAGGATCAGGAGATTTCCGTGGACGCGATTGTAGGCGCCCTGCTTGAAAAGGGATTAAAAGCCCCCGAGATTGTGTCGCTCATCGGCTGGAGTTTATGGCTCG
>JAUNJS010000529.1 GCA_030533125.1 Eubacteriales bacterium
ATTTGCTTCCTGCTTTATTTACTTCCTACGTTCGTTATTTGATTCCTGCGTTATTCAGTGACAGGTCCTTATTTCCCGAGAAGAATGCTGCAGCTCCGGGGACCCAGATGGATGCTGCCTCCGTCCACCGGTTTTTTCCCGCATTCCGCGCCGGCCGGGTCCGCGTACAGATACCAGCGCATGCCTTCCGGCAGCAGCGGCAGTTCGAGGTCGTGGTCCTCCCAGTGCGCGTTAAAGGCGCAGTAGATAAAGCAGTCGTACTTTGTCCCGAAGTCCGCTTTCGGCTCCGCGTACATGAAGGCGAACGTCAGGAAGGAATCCCACATATTGAGGTTCCACGCTTTTTCCCCGTGAAAAGAAAGCTCCGGATAGCCGCTGCTGTTCCTGTCCGTGAAATGCCCGCGTCTGCGCAGCACGGGGTGTTCCCTGCGGAGGCGGATCATGGCCCTGTAAAAAGAATACACATCCGCGTGACGCTTTTTATTTTTCCAGTTCAGCCATGAGACCGGGCTGTCCTGGCAATATACATTGTTGTTTCCGTTCTGGGAATTCCGAAATTCATCCCCGGCGCTCATCATCGGTGTTCCGCGGCTCGTCATCAGGAGCGCGAAGGCGTTCTTGACCTGGCGGTTTCGCAGCGCCTCGATTTCCGGATCGTCCGTGGGACCCTCCGCACCGCAGTTCCAGCTGATATTGTAGTCCACACCGTCCCGGTTTTCTTCCCCGTTGCCGTAATTGTGCTTCTCATTGTAAGAGACGAGATCGTTCATGGTGAAGCCGTCGTGGCAGGTGATGAAATTGACGGTGGAATGAGAGCTGCCGCTCCCTCCGTACATATCCGGAGAGCCCTGCACCCGCTGGATCAGCTCGGGGCCGGCGGAAGCGTCCCCCTTGATAAAGCGCCGCACGCAGTCGCGGAAACGGCCGTTCCACTCCGCCCATCTGTCGGGCGCGGGGAAAGATCCCACCTGGTACAATCCCGCCGCGTCCCAGGCTTCCGCGATCAGCTTCGCGCGGGACAGGATCGGGTCGTGCGCCAGCGATTCCAGAAGGGGCGGGCTCTGCATGGGCGTCCCGTCGACGTCCCTCGACAAAATCGGCGCCTCGTCAAAGCGGAATCCGTCCACGTGGTAATCCGACACCCAGTAGCGCAGACAGTCCAGAATGTACTGCCGCACGACGACATTGTTGCAGTTCACGGTGTTGCCGCAGCCGCTGTAATTCAGATAATCGCCCTTCTCGTCAAGATGATAATAAGTGCGATTATCGATTCCGCGGTAATTCAGCGTCGGCCCGCCGTCTCCCATCTCGGCAGTATGATTGAAGACGACGTCCAGAATCACCTCGATCCCGTTCAGGTGAAGGTGCTTGACCATGTTTTTCATCTCGTCCGCGGCGAGCCCGTAAATCCCCGAAAAGGCATACGCGGACTTGGGGGCGAAAAAGCTGACGGTGGAGTAGCCCCAGTAATTATAAAGCGGCTTTCCGTCCGCCGTCCTGGGATTTTCCAGTTCATCAAATTCAAAGACCGGGAGCAGCTCGATGCAGTTGACGCCCAGCTCTTTGAAATAGGGAATCATCTCGATGATGCCGGCAAAAGTCCCCTTCTTTTTTGCAGGGGAGGCCGGATCACAGGTCAGGCCGCGCACATGCGTCTCGTAGATGACCAGATCCTCAAAGGGAATCTCCAGCGCCTGGTCCCCCTCCCAGGGAAAATCCTCCTGGATGATTTTTCCGCGGAGCGGCACGGCACTCTCCCTCTTCCGCCCCCAGACCTCTCTCCCGGACAGGAGCTTCGCGTAGGGGTCCAGAAGGCAGATCTCCGGATTGAACCGGTACCCGGCGGGGGGATCATATCTGCCGTAAAAACGATAGGTGTACTCCAGTTCCTCCGGATTCTGGTCGAACACAATGATCGCGTAGTTATTTCCGATCCGGTAGGCTTCCGGGACCGGAATTTCCGCGAACGGCGACTCCTCGCCGCTGTGATAAAGCTGCAGGGCGCAGCCTTCCGCGTCCGCGGAATTAATGGAAAAATTGATCCGGCCGCTTCCGAGCAGGGTGGCTCCAAAGGGAAGCGGATGCCCTTTACAGCAGGTTATGCCGTCAATCGTTATGATATCCATCTCGTCGATTCTTCTCATAAGCACCTCTTCCCTTACGCGCGTTTCCGCACGTTTCCGCGTGCATCCGGCTACATGCCTCTTTCGCATATACATATATGCAGGGCATCCCGTCCCGCACGCGCGTTTCCGCGCGCATCC
>JAUNJS010000166.1 GCA_030533125.1 Eubacteriales bacterium
AATCTGAGACAAATGAATCTGAGACAAAAGTATCCGGCACAGAAAAATCCGGCCCGGAAGAAAGAAATGCTCAGCAGGATCTGTACATCTCCATCATTGGAAATGATGTTTTTGCGGAAGAAGTGCTGAAAGCCGCATTCTGGTGCGGGCAGATTCAGGGTGTGCAGCTCCATATCGACGTTCTGGCAGAGGACGCCGGCGCACTCCGGCGAAGAATAGAGGACACATGCCCGGAGGTGCTTAAAAGCAGCCGGGAGGAACACACCGATGGCGCGGAAGCGGGCCGCACGAAAGCAGATGAGACGGCTGTGGACCAGGCGAAAGCAGGCAGAACAGCAACAGACCGGGCGGTAGCAGATAGAACAATAGCAGCGAACCGGGCTGTAGCAGGTGGAACAGCGGCGGACAGCGCAGATATAGATGAAACAGCGGCGGACCGGGTAGAAGCAGACAGAACAACAGCGGCGGACAGGGCGGGAGCGGTTCACATGGAAACGAACCCCTTGGGGAAGCGGGAAAGAGATCCGGAGGAAAACAGGGAGGATGCGGCTCCTTTTCCCGGCATTCTCACCGTATATCCCGACGATCCTTCCGCGCCGGAGAGCCCTCCGTACTGTGTCTTCCGCTTCCTGAATGTCGAAGACCCCTTCTGCTGTTCCACATATCCGGAGGATGTTTTCGAGAGGACAGATTACTTCATCATCTCACTGGGGGAGGATCAGCGGAATCTTCAGGTCTCCAGAAAAATCCGCATGAAGCTTTTGCGAACAACACGGCGGAGACCTTCCGGACACGCCGTCGTGGCACCTGTTATTTTTAACGCGGATCTGGCTGCGCTCGCCAGAAACACCCGTCCGGAAGGAGGCAATCCGTATATCCTGCCCTTCGCGGATCTTGAAACCCGCTTCAGCTACAGAAATATCCAGATGGATTATTTCCGGCCGGATTCGGAACAGGACGAGGAAACCTATAACCGAAGGCAGAACGAATCGGAAGCAGACAAAAAAGACTCTTATTCATACTGGGCGAATATGTCCCGTACTCTGCACGTCCCGTATAAACTGTTCGGACTCGGAATCGTGGAGGGCGTAGACCTCGAAAATGAGGACAGCGCGAAATTCACAGTCAGAAGTCCTTACGTTGTCAGTCCGGACGAGGATGAAGAACTTGCATGGATCGAGCATCGCAGATGGAACGCCTTCATGCGCACGCAGGGATTCACATGTCCCACAGAAGAAGAGTTCAACCGGTATTATGAACGACACTGCACACGCGGAGAAACACATGATTTCAAAGACGTCGATCTCCGGTTCCACCCTTGTCTTGTGGAGAGAGACGCGTTGACCGCGGAAAAGAGGAGAGAGCTGGGACTGCCTGCGTCCGATCTGCTTGACAGATTAAGCGAGGAGCATAAGAAAGTCTATAAGAAGTATGATTACAAAGAAGACTGCTCGGCTCTGATGAAATATCTGCGATAGGGTAGATATGGGCGGCCCTGCCGCTCTCTGCCCTCCCGCGGGCGCACAGTATTACAGGGCATTTTCCGTTATGCTACGCACAATGGAAAATGCCCTGTCTGTTATTATTGCATTCCTTTAAAACACCTGTAATACTGTCCGGAGCAATGCGGTTCTCCCCTTTTTTTGATCCGCATCATTTTCCGATCACTTTCAGCTTCATTTCCTGAAACAGATCTGTTTCTTCAATCCCGATTGATGCCAAAGACATATTTAACGCGTCTGCCATCCATAGTTTTTCTATATGCTTAAATCGCTCCGCCGCCTGCGTGAAATCTGCAAGGCTGCATTTTTCTGCAGCGATCAACACATTCCCTTCCTCCTGGACATTCAGCTTATAATCGTTCTGTCGATTCCACCAGTCAGCATACTGGCGAAACACCATCAGGATATGGGGAGGTGTAATCACAGGCTGCAAAGCAAAAATCATATTCAATGTATTCGTGCCCGGAAGGTCAATGATCAGATGCAGATTAAGTATCAGTCCGGGCACATTTTCAAATGGCTTGCATAATACATGGATATATCCCTCTCCCTGTTTTTCTACAGTTTCGGCGATCTCGTATGTTTTCTGTAGAGATAAAAGTTTCTTTACATATTCTTCAGCAGTTGCCCGCCTTCTCTGCGAGCCTATTTTCCGGGGAAGAAGTATCTTCAACATCCTTCTGAGCGGGTTCGGTCCCTGTTCTTCTTCAAAAGTATGTTCCGTTCCCCCTGTCTTCGCAGGGATCATTTCCCCCAGTTCTTTCACCATCGAGTAGAATTCCCTGAACTGATGCCTGTAAACAATGTCTGCCGCTCTCTTATATTTCGACTGCAGGGCTTCCTCGTTCTTCTGTGTATCTCGAATCAGAAACCGGACCTGGTTTAACAGCGAGATCGCAAGTTCACGTTCCTCTCCGCTGTCTTCAAAATATTCTTCTTCAATTCGGAAATATCTCCTGATCTCATCCTCATCCGCTGATTCGTTATTCATCAGCATCTGCGCCAGATTGCCGGCAATTGCGGCCCTTAAGTCATCTATTCTGCCTTTCTCGCCGTCTTGCAGCTCAGACAGCGACTGTCTGAGAAGTCCCATTGCTTTATCCGACTCTCCAAAATCTTTGTATGCGGTCGACAGGTTTAATGCTTCAATATAGGCATCTCTATCACAGTGTTTTTTTCTGTACTGATCCATAGAAATCCTGTGATAATGATATGTCTTTTCCTTCTCCCTTCTCCGGCGAAAGATCAGCGCAATATTTCCCGCAACAGCTGCCGCGTCCTGTGAATCAAGCTTAACAAGAATATCAACGCATTTTTCATAATACCGGAGTTTCTCTTCCGCGTTTTTTCCGACATAATTAAGTCTTAACAGAGTCAGATCTTCATAGAAGTCTTTGAGCATGACATCCTGGATCAATTGCGAGGACACAGCCTCTCCCGAATACTTCCTGATAAAATCCAATGATAAATAAACCGCCTGCGATCCGCATAGCTTCACGGTCTTCTCTGTTTCCGAGGTGAGGCAGCAAACAGCCAGTTCCTGCTTTTCTTCACCAGTTTCAAGAATGAAGTCAACCAGTTCCTCGTATTGCCGGGCCAATAACTCTGAATTCCGCATCTTTCTCCAGCAATTGACGATTTTCCGCTCCGTTTCATCCATTGCCTCCAATAGGACAGGGATTCGGGAATCCGTTTCCCATTGATCAATAAGCAGGCAGACTGCGCGGCAGACGCAATGTGTGCTTTTTCCCTGACTATCTGATAGAGCGTAATTCTGTATTGCTTCTATGTAGGAGTCAATTGCGAGTTCCTTCACAGACTGTTCCTGCAAAAACGCTGTTTTCTCCAGAATCTCCGCGCATTTGGCTGGATTATTCTCGCTTCTTGCGACTGCGAGCATTTCTGTTAATACATCAAGATCCGAAGGGTCTGTATCCCCCCTATGACACTGCGGATGTGACTCCTCTTCATCCGGAGAACCGCCCCTGTCAGTTTTCCGTTGGTCAAGAAGATCTGCCGCGTCGCCTTCATACTTCGCAATTTTCATGAGATCCATCACTTCCTGAAGGATTTCTTCATGTTCCCGAAGCCGGTGATGTTGTTCAAGATAGTTCAGAAACTCCTTTCCTGTGGAGATCGCCTTGAAGAACAGGTTGTGTTTTTTGTAGAATTGGAAAAGGTTATTATATTCATTAAAAAGTGTCACTTCCTCCGGAAACTGCTTTCCGACTTCCATCGCTTTCTGATAGGACTGTTCGGCAACATCATCCCAATCAAGCCTTTCCGCCCACAGACCCATGTTTCCCAAAAGACTGGACTTCAAAGGCTGAAGACGAGGTTCTGCAGATTCTTCTATTTTTCCAACCAGCTCAGCAGCCTCTTTATATGCAGAAGCAGTATCTCCCTTTAAATCGAGGGCATTGCACCTGTTTAATAATACTGCAGTACATTCGCGCATGTTCCCGAGCCTGCTCCAGGATTTATAACACAGATCAAACAGTTCAAGCGCCTGATCAATTCTCTGCATACGATAACAGCACATTCCAAGTAGATTGTTGACACCCAGGTATTCACGCAGCGCTCCCTCTCCGGCTGCAAGATTGATCGCATACCTGAAAAGCCTATCCGCTTCTTCAAAATCTTTCGAAAAATACCTGGCCGTCCCCCGCGCAATGACCGCCCTGAGAATTTCATAACTCCCCATGGAGGAAACAGCCTCTTTATAGTATCTATAGGATGTATCGGTACACTCCCGGAATAAGCCCTGGTTATGTTCGCAATCAAACTGCAGAAACAGCATACAGCATCTATCATACGGATTCATCTCTTCCCAGCAGTCTGCCAAGAACGGTCTGATTTCTTTATACAGGCTGCGAAACTGATGCTGCTCCTTCAATCTACTCAATTCTTTATATTTTTCCGCAACGACCGGTGAGATCTGCTCCCCATCCAGTCTTCGCAGGTCAGAATAATGCGGGATCCCATATTGTTTTGATGCTTCCTCTGCAGCATCCCACTGCTCCAGATCTACCAGAAGAGCGATTATCCTGTACTGAATTCCTTCGATCCTGCTCTTTTCTTTTACAAGTGTCTGCAGCAAGGCAAGCAGCCTTTCAGCAATCCGGATTTCTGAATTCAGGAAAATTGACATCCATGCGGAGCGCACAGTACTCCATTCCAACTTGGAAAGATAATACAGAATTTTCCGATCCTCCAAAAGCTCGCATAAAGCTTCCCATTCCTTTGCTGCCACACAATGGATGACCGCTGCCTTTGCAAGCTCTGTATTGTTCCTGATTCCTTCTAGTGTAGACGCAATCTTCTCATCAATATGGCTGAAGAAAAACTCAGACAGCAGGCTGTTTACTTTGTTTTCCTCAACCGAAAATGAGCGCGCCAGGTGGCAAAAGTCCGGGTCTTCTCCTTTCCATGGTTCTTTTTCTGTCTGGCCGAAAAGGCTTAATACAGTTCTGACATCAGACCAGATCAACGCAGTAATTTCCGTAAATCGGGACACCAGACCGTACAAATCATCTTCCTTCAATCCGATGGTTGTTACGGCAAGAATATAGAAAGCCAGCTGAACAGCTTTTTTTCTCCGGTCATCAAGATGTTCCGATACTGCCTCCCATACCTTGCTGTACATTTCCGATGCTGACTGTATCTCTCCGATCCTCTGCGTGAGATGATCAAGGTTCTCGAACCTGCCATAGTTGTTTAAATACTTAACAGCGAATTTCAGGTATCCTGGATAAGACATCAATAAAGACGAAAGAAGATTCTGTTTCTGTAAAGAACTGAGTTTTTTGCCATAGATTTCCAGATGATTATCCAGAAAAAGCCTGGACTCGCATTCCGTAAACAGAGGCATTTCCTTGATGTTCCACCCCAGCAGTTCCGCATTTTCCGCCACTTCATCCGTATTGGCGGAACATATAATGTCTACATCCTTACTGTTTTCTGCCGGCAGCCAGTTGAGATAGCGGCTTCCCTGATCGGGAAGGAGGTTGACATCGTTGATGACGATATATATGTGTCTGTTAACATGCACTTCTCTGAGCCACTTTTTGAATCCGTATCGGAAAGACTCCAGTTCCCCGTCCGTCACATAATATATTAAAGAATCTTTCTCCTTCTCTGTATGACTTCGAAACAGTCTGAAAAAAAAGGTTGCATACGCCTGAAATTCTGGCAATCCTGCGTCTTCATCGATTTCATTGATTTTATTGATGATTTCATGCGCAATCTGCGGCCAATACAAATAATGGTCATCAGAAGCACAGTTAATAAGTATCTTATATCCGTCATCCGGTTTCCAGTATGTCAGGGCCGTGGTTTTTCCCCGAAGTCCTTTTCCTTTGATTAAAAGGGATCTGTCTGAATGACGACAATAGCGGTCAAGAAAAATCCGGATCTGCTCAAGATCTATATAATCTCGCAACAGTTCACTGTTATACCATTTTCTGCGGGCGACCTGAATGCTTTCAGCCGTGGGAAAATCTCTCTCTAACCACACATTAAATATTTCCAGAACATTCTTTTGAAACTCTTCCAGTGACCCATATTCAAAAGACGGAATATCCGGAGTGCTCCGAATCTTTGTCTTCAGCTCAGACAGCTTCACCTTCTTATCTATTTCTTCCGAAGGGGATACGCTTTCTGAAAGGAAATGCTTCGTCAGGGAATCAGAGCGAAAGAAAAATACACAGTTCGTATGTTCCTTATTCATCTCTGTATCCAGAACCCCATACAGCATTTCCAGTTCAGTGATACTTCTCCCGCTCTTTCCCCTCAGCCACGGAAAAGAGTCCTCACTGGAGGAATCGATGTACTCCACAACACTCCCATAACGGTTTCCGACAATTCCGATAAAATAAGGACGGCAGTTGTCGATTTCGCGAAGGCAGATCGGAAGAACTTTTCCGTCAATCTGATCCTCCGCTGTGATCCCCCAGCGCAGATCAACACTGAAAAAAGACACTCCTCTGTCTGCGCATATTTTTGTTAATTGCGGAGCAATTACAGTATTAAAATAGTTCCTCTCATTTTCCATATCTGAAAAAGTGGAAGACAGAAACACACGTATTACTGGAGGCAGAATCCTATTCATATTTATCCTTTCATTTTCCGACAGATGGTGAGCGGAATATTATTTCCGGTGTTTCTTCATATTTGGGAGCATTTTCTGCGTAAACATAAAACCCTGGCATGTCTACAAATCGTACGGTCCAAATCCCATAATAGTTCAGTGTCGGTTTAGCACTGAAGGGCCTTTCTATTTCTGCCTTCAGTTCTCCGGATTTTTAGATCAGGTGATCGGTATTGTTTTTCTTTCGGTCTGCTCTGTCGCACCAGCTCTTTCAGTCATTTCCAATCCAATTCACATTCGGCCGATTATGTGGATTTCTACGTGAGTATCCACACAATCGGCCGAATCTCGCTGCCCTGCATCGGGCAAACCTCATTTCTACCCAACCCCTCCGAGCGCCCGGTGTTAATGCGGGTTTATGAGCCAGTGTTTCCGGCACACAGACA
>JAUNJS010000167.1 GCA_030533125.1 Eubacteriales bacterium
AACCTTTCTGCACCTGCCTGACATATGAAAATCCGGCGCGGGAACGTTGGTCTTTATCCGCCGTTTCCTGTCATTTTACTTTACAAACGATTCTTTTTCAACAAATCAACCGAACATAGAGAGCCGTATCTTCTTTTCACAAAAACCCTTCCCAAAAGCACAGAAAACTGTTGCTTTTGTTCACTTTTGTGCATATTTTGGTTTGACGAAAAAATAGTTTTCAGACATAATAAACATAAGGGATATTCTGTACGGAGGATGAACGCAAGCGGCCGAAGGAAGAAAAAACGGGAGCAGCGGGGGAATGCGGATATGAAGTGTTTAATTACGGATGAAGTCTACGAAGGGATCGCCGAGGCACTGAAGGACGAGTTGGAATTGACGGTGACGGGCGGGATGCCGCTGTCTCATGAAGAGCTTCTGGACCGGATCGGCGAATATGACATCCTCATCATGCGTGTGTTCCCGAATATCGACAGGGTGATCCTGGACGCGGCGAAAAACCTGAAAATGATCTGTGTGTGCGCCGTGGGCACAAACCACATTGACATGGATTACGCGAAAGAAAAGGGGATCCTCGTGCGCAATGCCACCGGGCTGAACGCGAACGCGGTGGCGGAGCTCACGATCACCATGATGCTGAATATGTCCCGCGATACGATCGCCGCGGATCTCGACGTCAAGGTCCATCACAACTGGGATAAATACGCTTTTATGGGGAGAGAATTGCGGGGCAAGACGCTCGGGCTCCTCGGTTTCGGCCAGATCGGACATCGTGTCGCGGAACTGGCCAAGGCTTTCCAGATGGATATCGTTGCCTTCGATCCCAATCTTTCGCCGGAGCACTTCGAGGCGGCGGGTGTCAGGGGCATGAGCGTCGAGGAGATCCTCCCGATCGCGGATTTCATCTCCATCCATGTTCCGCTGACGCCCCGGACAAAGCACATGTTCAACCGCGAGACGATTTCGAAGATGAAGGACGGGGCCGTACTCCTGAACATGAGCCGTGGCGGCATTGTCTGCGAAGAGGATATGTACGAGGCGCTGCAGGAAGGCCGGATCGGCGGATACGCGGCAGATGTCATGGAGTACGAGGTCGACCACCCGGGAGTCATCCTGGATGACAGCCTGCGGTCTCCGCTTTTCGAATGCGAGAATTTCCTCGTCACGCCGCATATCGGCGCCGAGACCAAAGACGCAGCCAGGGATATCGGCGTCTATATTATCAAAGTGGTAAAAGAGTTTTTGTCGATCCCGCAATAACCGGGTTTTGCGAAACAGGGTACAAGAGGCCCCGGATTGAGAATTATGCAGTTGGATTGATTTTTGTATGTCAGATCATTGATGACCGGATTTCCGGTTTTCGGGGGCTGCTGCAATGGCCGAAAAAATCAGCTGATGCAGCAGCCCCTTTTTGCATGCGGGAATTACAACTCGACCCAGATATTTCCATTCTTCCGGGAAATAACACAGGCATGGACGAATTTCATACCTTCTGCGCCGTCATGGATGTCCGGGAACGTATAGTTCTCGGGCGTGCTTCCTTCTTTTCCGGCAAGGAGGACCTTCGCGTAGGAACGGTAAATATTGCCGAATGCCTCGTAAAATCCTTCGTGGACTCCGGATCCGGTGCCGCGGCCATTTTTGTAAACATATTAAAAAGTTGACAATCCGCTCGAATACCTTCATAATCATAATATAGTACCTGAGTAATGGCTGTATTCTGGCTGTGACAATTGACTGTGCTGCGAGGGGGGATTTTCATGACGAACACAAGAAACGCAGGAAGAAAATCCAGGCTGAGCACGGAACAGATGGAGGATGTCAGAAACCGGGTGAAAAACGGGGAGAGTGTGGGGGAGCTTTCAAAGGAATATGGAATATCCAGACAAGCCCTGTATAAAAAGCTGCGCGATCAAAGATTTCCTTCTGAATTTCAAATGGAGTATATGATTGACGGATGCCTCTGTACACGGATCTTGATCGACAGAAGATCACAGGCTCTCCGGATTGAAAATTATGCGGAAGAACTGTCCCGGAGAGCGTTTGGCGCCCTGCAGAAACCGACTTCCGATGATCTGCAGGATTTTCTTGACAACTATTTTTTGGAGGCGAACAGTGTCGACGCATTTAATCAATTTTTCCTGACGGATGAAACGGGGAAGATCGATATTTTTAAAAATGTTCCGGAGCGCGGATCAGATGGAAGATGCCTTGTTGTCAGAAATGATGCCATGATCCCGCGGTTTTATTTCTCTAAAACGGACAGGGTGCTGCGGCGTACGGACACTGACGGGTTTCAGATGAAGGCCATCACGACAGACCGGAGATATTTTGTGAAATCACAGGCTGTCATTGCCGGGGTGCGGCTGCGGGACTGGGCGGTGGAAATGATCGCGTCTGATTTGTGTCAGCAGCTCTCCATTGCGTGCGTGAAACAGCGGCACGCCGGATTTGTTTATGAGGGAAAAACGTATGACGGTGTATATTCTGAGAATTTCGAACTGGACGGGTATACATTTATCTCTTTTGACCGGCTGCTGAGCCGGCATGGATGGTCAACGATGGAGGAGTTTATTTCCCTTAATGCGATCGGGAAGCTTACGTGGTGTGCCAAAAAACTGTCCGAAGCAGGAATGCTGAACTATGCAGATACAGAAAAATATATGCTGGATCTGGCGATGATAGACTGCCTTGTGGGAAACACGGACCGGCATGATAAAAACTACGGTCTGTTTTATAATGTCAATACACAGCAGTTTGAAATTCCATTGATCTTTGATAACGGCATGGGCCTGTTTGAAAACGATCCCTGCAGAGATGAGTATCGTACGTTTGATGAAGCGATGCACAATGTTTATGTGGCACCTTACGGCGAAGACCCTTTTGACCTGCTTGCGATGCTGGATGAAGCGTTTGCCCTCAGAGAGATCTATCCGGGCATTACGAACCTCCATTATCCGGATGTGCTGCAGACACCTTTTGCGTTGGAATATGAAAGGAGGATACTGGATTTTTGGCGGAAGTAAGATGGATCCGGAACCTGAAAGGCATATTGTGTTATCTCGATACGCCGCTCCTCGACTTTGAGATCAGGGACCGGAGGCTGGTAAAGGCAGAGAATTTAAGCGGCGGGAAATTTTTTCCCTGGGAGCTTGCTGTTTACGGCATATCCTACGGGAATCTGAATGCCTTTTTTGAGCGGCGGACGATGAAGGAAGGCTGTATGCTTTACATGCGGCATATAAAGAACATCGGAATGGAACGGTTTGATTTTGATACGTATATCAAAATGAACAATGGCAATAACATGCTGGATAACTATTGGATCAAATTTGAGAATTACGGCGCCCGGAGCTTTTCTGATTTTTTATGAAGCGATCGAAGGAACAGAGGGCGAATTTGCTGAAAAAGGAGACACAGAGCCATCCCCTGCTTCCTTGCACAGCATAAAAACACAAATGAAATCATTTGTGTTGATTTATGTCGAAAGGGGATTTATACTATAAATGAGAACAGTTCTGCTTCTCCTGGCAGGATCGCGGGAATTCGTCGTGAGACGAATGGAGCGATCCGTAGAGCTTTTATCCGTCGGGTGGTGCCGGAACCCCCGGCATGGCAGTTTTCTGCGCAAAATGGTAATAATTCCGGAAGCGCTTTTCTGCTTACGCTGGTCAGGAGAAGGGTTGGAGGAAGATTTGGAAAAAAAGAGCGGGAGACAGTAGAAGAAAGGAAAATCAGGTATGGCAACCAGTACGATTCGTCTGGATGACGGCGTCAGAGAAGAGACGACCCGCATCGCCTCGCAAATGGGGCTGACTTTTAACGCGGTCATGAACATTATGGCAAGGAAGTTTAATGAAGTGAAGGGATTCCCTTTTCCCGTCAGGCTGGAAACTGCGGAAAAGACGGTCTTTGACCTGTCATCAGATGACTTTGAAGAGGCCTGCCGCCGGGCTGTTGCGCAGCGCGACGACGCAAAGCCTGTCACAGAGTATGTGACACGTTTTGATGCATCTGTGGGAAAAGTTGTAAAAGTGTATTCGGACGGAAGGAAAGAATATGTGCTTTGATGAGGAACAGGGCAGAAAACCGTGCATCCTTGTCATTGCGGGGCCGAACGGCTCCGGTAAGAGCACGGTTACAAAAGGCTTCCCTGTTGTCGGGATCTATGTGAATGCGGATGAGATCAAAAAAAGCGCAGGATGTACAGACCTTGAGGCGGCGAGGGAGGCGGAAGTCATCCGCCGCGCCCTTGTTGCGGCAGGGCAGGATTTTACGTTTGAGACTGTGCTGTCTACGGAACGGAATCTGAATCTGCTGGCGGAAGCCAAAAGCGCAGGGTACAGGATTTGTGCAGTATTTGTGCTGACGAAAGACAGTGCGATCAATGTGCGCCGCGTCCGGGAGAGGGTGCTCGCAGGGGGGCACAATGTACCGGAGAATAAGATAATCAGCCGCTACACCGGTTCAATGCGCAATCTTGCGAAGCTTGTGAGGATCGCGGATCTTACAAGAATCATCGACAACAGCACGGAGACTCCTTCCATGATCTGTGAGGTGGCGGAAGGAAAGGCTGTGATCTGGGAGAACAGCCTGTGGAGTACTCTGGAGATATTAAGACTTTTGCAGTTGGATTGATTTTTGATATCAGATAATTGATAACCGGATTTCCGTTTTTCGGGGGCTGCTGCAATGGCTGAAAAATCAGCTGTTGCAGCAGCCCCTTTTGTATGCGGCGAATTAAAGCTCGACCCAGATATTTCCATTCTTCTGGGAAGTAACGCATGCATGGACGAATTTCATGCCATCTACGCCGTCATGGATGTCCGGGAACGTATAACTGTCAGGCGCACGGCCTTCTTTTCTGGCAAGGAGGACCTGCGCGTAGGAACGGTAAATATTGCCGAATGCCTCAAAAAATCCCTCGTGGTGAGCGGCGGAGACTCTGGTCAGACGTTTGCTTTCGGACTTCATATATCCTTTGCCAGCTTCGAGGATCTGCATTGCCTGTCCGCGGGGCGTGTAGCGCAGCAGGTCGGGCTGTTCATGATTCCACTCCAGTGCCCCTTCGGAGCCGATGACATAGATGGAAGGGCTGCAGGTTTTGCCCGATGCAATCTGGGAAGCCCAGAGGAGGCCTGTCACGCCGTCTCCCAGATCCAGCATCACGGTGGTGTTGGTCTCCAGGGGGAGCCATTCCGGATAGTAGTCCATCATGGCGAGAACTCTCTTGATGCGGAGCCCGGTGAACTGTACCAGCAGCTGCTCCGCATGGGTTCCCAGGTCGCCCGTGCACAGGGCTTCGCCCACGATTTCCGGGCGGAACCTCCAGGGCAGTTCTTCCGGGGCTTCGGAACCCACTGATTCGATGACCCAGTCTTCCGGATGCTGCACCCGGACATGGATGATCCTGCCTATGGCGCCTTCGGCAATCATTTCCCGGGCCTGCCGGATGACCGGGTAGCCCGTATAACCATAGGTGACGCCAAAGACAATATCGCGCTCAACGGCAATCCGCTCCAGTTCAAGAGCCTCCTCCACAGTCAGGGTCAGGGGTTTGTCGCTGAGAATATGGATCCCTCGTTCCATGAAATATTTCGCGATCTCATAGTGGCTGGAGTTCGGTGTCGCGATGGTAACGAAATCGATCCCGTCTTCCCGCGCGGATTCCGCATCCGCCATCTCCTGATAATTCCGGTAAGCGCGGGAGGGCTCGATGCCCCAGGCTTTCGCAGTCTGCATATTTGTCTCGGGTTTCCTTGAAAAACAACCCGCGCAGAGCTCTGCCAGATCGTCCATCATCGCCGCGTGTCTGTGCACATCTCCGATGTAGGAGCCGAGTCCACCGCCCACCATGCCGTATCTGAGTTTTTCCATTTCTGATCCTCCATTTTTACGCATCAGGCGTCTGCCAATGTTTTCTTGCGAAAAACTGCTAAAATTTCGAGAGCGCCGGGTCTGCTTTATGCAACAGGTTCATTCATTAGATCGTTTTACCGGTATTTGACAGCTTTTGATATTGTGCTTTACCACAGTCCGCGGTACTCCGACGGGGACATGCCGATTCGCCCTTTGAACGCGCGGGAAAAGTGGGAGATGCTGTTGAAGCCGCATTCCTCCGCAATCTCTTCTACTGTGCGGGAGGAGGAGACGAGCAGCTCCTTTGCCTGCCGCAGGCGATAATCGAGCAGATAATCGTGGGGGGTGCAGCCAAGTTCTTTTTTAAAGCAGCGGATCAGATGGGGCTTGCTGATCATACACAGCTTTGCCATCTCATCCAGGTCAATGGGTTCGGAATAATACCTGTTGATATGGTTGAGGGCGGGGGTGACCGGAGACTGGATGAGAGAGGCGCTCCGCTGGGAAGTCGCGAGGGAACAGAGAATATTGCTGATCTCCCGCGAGAGAAGGTGTTCGTTGACAAAAGCACTCCCGGCCTGCCGGTAGATGCTGGTAAAGGACTGGCGCAGTCCACGGACCTGTTCTCCGGAAAAGACGATGCCTCCATGCGAAAGCAGGTATTCCGCATACTGGATGCTGCTGTTTCCGTAGAAATGGAACCAGATGAACTCCGCTGAATCCGTGCAGAAATACCTGTGCGGAGCGCGGCAGTCGAGCAGAACGACCTCATTTTCATTCGCAGTATATTCCTGCGCTGCCCTGTCCGTTACAGCCTTCTCTTTTTCGCTCCGATCGTGCGCGGCAGAAGGCGGACCGCCCGCCTGAAAGGTCAATGAACCTCTGCAAATAAAACACATCAGAAACCAGTCATATTTGGTTTCCCGCCGGATATCGTATTTGTCATTGCAGTAAAAATACCCCACCTCAGGGCAACAGTAGAGTGCCGACCGTGCAAAGCCGGACGGGATGGTAAAGTTGATGGTCGATTCTCCGATGACGCCCGGCTCGCTGTATTTCATCCTGCATCGCCCCTTTTCTCAATTTAAAATCTAACTTTATAAAGCCTTCTGTTATACATACTTCAGGGCATGGCGTGGTGCCACAAACCACGTATGTATAAAACTA
>JAUNJS010000168.1 GCA_030533125.1 Eubacteriales bacterium
GGAATCGCGGCCCTGACGCATGCGCTGGCAGTGAGCCTTTCCGGAAAGGTAAGAGTCAACAGCATCTCTCCCGGATGGATTGAGACGGGCGGAGCTGTCTATACCGGACCGGACGCGGACCAGCATCCCGCCGGTCGGGTGGGCAGGCCGGAGGATATAGCCAATACAGCGCTGTTTCTCTGCTCTGAAAAAGCCGGTTTTATCACTGGAGAGAATATCTGCGTCGACGGCGGGATGACGAAGCTGATGATCTACAATAATGACCACGGGTGGCTTTACAGACCGTGATTATATTAATGCTCCATTCGTTTTTTTGCGGTTTTATAGATGCTCCATTTGGTTTTTACGATTTTATAAATGATCCATCCGATTTTTTATCATGGAGAAATATATGGAAAATGATATTTACATCATTGAGCAGTTTTCTCAGAGCAAATATTCTTCCAACGAAAAAAATGAGGATGGACTGTATATTGGAGATTATTATATTGCCGTGATCGATGGCGCGACGAGTAAATCTGATTTCACTTTTGAAGGCAAAACCGGCGGGCAGACAGCGCGGGATCTGATCATGAATAAGCTTTCCACTCTTAGCGGGGAAGAAGACGCGGAACACGCTGTGAAGGTTTTGCAACAGGAATTATATGATTTTTCCTGTCAGCACAACAACATTCCCCTGTCCGCTTCAGCCGTGATCTACAGCTGTCAAAGGCAGGAAATCTGGTCGAT
Organism: Eubacteriales bacterium; assembly: GCA_030533125.1. Classification (GTDB taxonomy): domain Bacteria; phylum Bacillota; class Clostridia; order Lachnospirales; family Lachnospiraceae; genus CAG-791. The sequence continues at coordinate 730 of JAUNJS010000168.1, forward strand.
TGGAGACTGTCGGTTCAGCATCAATGGACATGTCGAAACGAATGAAAAACGGATTGATAAAGTCTTCTCTGAAACGAGGGCAATCGCCGTCAATGCGCTGCTGGAGGCAGGATACACGGAAGAGGAACTGTTTGAACACGACCTCGCAAGGGAATTACTGCTTCCTTTTTTAAAGCTGCAGCATTATCTCGAGAACAAGTCATCGGCTTTCGGATTCTGTGTATTGAATGGGGACTGCAAACCCGATCTGTTTCCATTCGAAATGATTCGAAAAACCACAGTGCCTGACGGGGCAGAGATAATCCTGGCCAGTGACGGGTATCCCCGATTAGGGAATACGCTGCTGGAGAGCGAACAGGCATTGCAGAGGCTGCTGTCGCAGGATCCCCTCTGCTATAAATTGTATTACTCTACAAAAGGCCTCAATAAAGGAAATCTCAGTTTTGATGACAGAACATTCATAAGATTCAGAATATGAGGACAAAACAGGACAGCTGATCGGAGCATTCGTTGAGGAATGCAGGAGAGCTGATCGGAGTATTTTTGAGGAACGCAGGACAGCTAATCGGAGCATTCACTCAGGAACACAGAATCGCTGTGGAATTCACTTTTCCGCTCCTTGACATGTGCGATTAACTTTTATGAGCGCCTGCGTACAGTCTGCGGTTCATCCATACTGCAAAGGTGAGGATTACGGAGACAATCACGAGGACCCGGAAGCCATTCCGCACGGTGGACAGATCGGATACCCAGCCGATGGCGGCAGGGGCTGCGGCTCCGCCGATGCCCGCGATGGTGACATAGAGCCCCATCGAGGAAGAGTAGCGGGAGAAAATTCTGCTGGCGTTTGAGACCGCGGTCCCGTATACGCCTGAAAGGCAGAGTCCGAGGCCTGCTGTAGAAAGAAACAGGACCGGCGCGTGGATACTCACAGACAGGCATGCCATAGAGACAGCCGTTCCGATTCCCATGATCATGAGCATCTTTTCCGGACGCCATCTGGCGGCGATCAGCATACAGCTGATCCGTCCGATCAGAAAGCACAGCCAGAGAAGAGAGGTTGTCATCTGGGCAGCAGTTTCTCCGACGATTCCTGTCTCCAGATAATATGTCGTCAGCCAGCCCATCAGCGAGCTTTCCAGAGCCTGGTCACAGACGCCGATCAGGAGAGTCCACAGAAACAGCGGTTCCCGGAAGAAGGCCAGAGAGGATCCGGAAGAGGATCTTTCCTGCAGACGCTGCCCTGCCGGGGCTCCGGAATCGGAGAGACGGTCGGATTCAGCTGCGCCGGAGCCTGTTTCCCGGGAATGCATATCGGAGAGAGCAGTGTCTGCGGAAGATACGTTGGTGAGAGCACTGCCTGCGGAATCGGAGGAATCGTTCGGGCCATGGGGAGCGCCGAGGTCTATTTTTACAAATATGGCGAACACGACGGCGGCTGTGGCGAGCATGGCAGACAGGATCATCGCATAGATCCAGCCTCTGTCCGCTGACAGTCGGTTCATTGCGAGCGCGGCAAAAGGCGCGAGGCAGGCACCGATGGCAAAAAAGATATGCAGGGAATTGATCGGTCCTGCTTCTCCATCTGCATAGTCGCTGATCACGCGATTGTTGTAATCAGTGATCGCTCCCTTTGATAAGCCGACAAGAAACATGGCTGCTGAGAGGAAAGAGAAACTCCCTCCCCTGACCAGCATAAACATTCCCACAGGAAGGAACGAGATCGTCAGTATAAAGGATTTCTTGATACCAAGACGGTTCACGGCCTCACCTGTGACCAGTCCGACCAGAAGAAATCCTATGGACTGGATCGACAGAAGATTTCCGCTCTGCCCGTAGCTGAGGGCATTGGCGTCCCGGAGAGAAGGCAGGATAGATCCGATCAGGATCACCGCGACACCAAGTGAAAAATAGACGAAATACAGCTCCAGAATGACTAGCCTGCGGTAGCGGGGGAGCTTTTTCCAGAATTCCTTCATTTTCGTTTCCTTTCCTGTAACTGCTCTGAACAGTTACTCTTTCCTGCCATGCCGGAGCGCTGTGCGCGACGGCATGGCAGGAAATCTTTTATCAGTACTTATGGCCGAATAGCATTGTTAAAATATTAACCGGCGCATTCTCATGACTCCAGATAACACTTTGTGAGGGTTTACGTAAGTATAATCCCGGAACCGAAAGACTTATAGCAGATTATATGACAAAAACTATCCAAATCAGGACATTCACGGACCTAAGCTGGAAGCTGTGGAATATCCTGTTTTTTTAATATTTGCGGCGGTTCTGTGGGATTAATTCAACTTTGAAGCTGGGTTTTTTGATTTTATCTGTATGTGACATAGAGGAAAAATGTTAAAATATAAGAATTAAGACATGTTTTTATGATGATTTGGACATTTCGGGCTGCGGCAGAGGGTAGAAAAATGATCCATTATCAGAAGAATAGCCTGTCGCTTGGCGATAACAGTGAGGAGTTCCTGACAGAAGACGCCGGGGGACTGCCCTTTGTCTGTTATTATGACGAGAGCCGGCTTTTTACAGGTAATCACATACCATGGCACTGGCACAACTGGCTGGAATTGAATTATCTGGATAAAGGCTCTTATCAGATCCATACGCCGGAAGGGGATATTGAAGCCGGACAGGGGGAGCTTGTTTTTATCAACAAAAACATTCTGCACGCCTATGACTTTCCCGAACCGGTCAATTACTATTCCTACACTTTCGATTCAAGATTCCTTGCAGGAGAATATGGAAGCTTTCTGGACAGGAAGTATTTTTCCCCTGTCCTGAACTCCAAAAGCCTGGCGGTACTTCACATAAAACCCGATACCCCCCGGAGGATCCGGATGATCGGGCACGTTCTGGAACTCACGGATGTACTGCGGGAGGAACCTGAGGGGTATGAACTGTTTGTCCGTGAGATTATGAGCCGCTTTTTCCTTCTGCTTTTAGAGGAAACAAAGGATGTCCTTTTGAAGGAAAGGAGAGGGAGCGACCGTGATCTGGAGCGCATGAAACAGATGCTCCAGTATATTTACACGCATTACAGTGAACCCATCGGACTCGAAGAAATAGCGGGGGCTGCGGATATCAGTCCGAGGGAATGTACGCGGTGCTTCAGGCGGTCGATCGATCGTCCTCCGATCAGGTTTCTCATCGATTATCGCGCGCAGATGGCAGCGATGATGCTATGGCGCACCGATGACAGTATTTCATCGATTGCGGAGAAGTGCGGCTTTGTTTCAGACAGTTACTTCGGGAAAAAATTCCGTGATATCTATGGGTGTGCTCCGAGAGACTATCGGAAGAAGCAGAAAAAATAGCAGGAATAGCAGGAGAAACTCATGTCACAGAAGATTAAAAGAATCCGCAGCGGCGGGCAGAGCGGCGTGGACAGAGCTGCTCTGGATGCTGCCAGGAAATATCAGCTGGAGATCTGCGGCTGGTGCCCGAAGGGCGGCTGGGCGGAGGATGAACCGGTTCCGCCCGAAAAGTGATTAGTAGAAGTTGCCATTACTTTATCGCTCTTTTTTTACTATAAAAAGAGTATGCTTAATTATAGAACAGACATCTTTATGACAACAGAGGATAAAAATGCAGGAAACCATAGAAGAAAATATAGGGCGTCACTTACGCGATTCCATTACGACGGACGATGAATGTCGGGCCAGTTACGAGATCAACCGTGTGCTGGAAGCATGCAACACAGAAGAAGAGTCCATGATCGTCCGGAAGCACTTTCGCCTTGTGGATTTTTATGAAGATGATTAAGAAGACGTGGATGTTGTATATCTGAGCTATTACGCCTTGGAAATGACAGATTAGGAATTGGGGGCATCCGTACTGGATGTTCTTGCGTAGTGCAGGACGGAAAAAGAGCGATCTTTGGTAGACGCCGTGCTCATCGCAATTAACAGATGGAGCATAGTGAGCCTACGCAGCCTGCCGGATAGCTTGTTTTCAAAAAACTCCTATCTATCGCGAATTGTTATGTTGAAACCAGTACTGGAAGACCATCAGCATCCTGAAATTCTGCCTGCTCTCCCTTGGCCTGATTGCGGGAATGCAGATCAGAGAGGAGGACAAAAAGCCTGTGACAAAGTGCGCGCTCGCGGTTTTTCTAGCGACGTACATTCCCCTGATGGCGAAGCTTGCCAGGACATGCATTGACTGGAAGGAAAATGAGTGATATTTGAAGAGCTTCTGTCTCCGGAAGCATATTATTTTGCGGAAGCATACTGAAACACCGCGCGGAATACCAGGAGTCCCTCGCTGTCTTCAAAAACGATAAGCTGTAATTTGTTCTTTTCTGCGATTGCCTGTGCAATGGGGAGGCCCAGTCCATAGCTTCCCTGAGTGTCAGACCGGTTCCGGGAAGCATCCGCGCGGTAAAAGCGGTCAAACAGACGGTCAAGTTCGGTGGCAGGGGTGCTGTGATCCCAGGCATTTCTGGTTTCAAAGCGGATCTTTCTTCCGTCCCGGAAAAGGCGGACGAGGATCTCTTTTTCCGGGAGAGCGTATTTTACGGCGTTATCAATCAGGATGGTGATCAGCTGGCGAACGGCTGATTCATCTCCTGTCGTAAATAAATCTTCCTCGAGTTCCTGATGGAGATATTTTCCTTTGGACGAAGCCATCTCGGCGAAGGGCGTCGCGCATTCTTCCACTGCGCTGCTGAGACAGAAATGGTCTTCAGCCGGAATGTACTGGGCTTCTTCCATTCGGGATAATGTGATCAGGCGTGCCACCAGTTTTCGGAGGCCTTTTACCTGGCGTTTCGTCCCGTCCACCCATTCGTTTTCTCCCAGATCCAGGGACAGTATGTCCATGTTGGTGCTGATGACGGAAAGAGGTGTTTTCAGTTCGTGGCCGGCATCGGTAATAAAGCGTTTCTGTTTTTCAATGCTTTCTTCCAGAGGACGGATGCTCTTTCCGGACATGTAATAAATGAAAAAGAACGCGGCGACCATGCCGGCGGAAGCCAGAACGAAGGAAATGATCCAGAGAGTCCTCTGCGCCCGGATTTCTGTGAAGCAGTCGAGGAAAAGGAAGCGCCGGCCGCCATCCTGCTCCTGTACAAGAAACCGGAAATCCTCCAGGTATCCTTCTGTTTTTCCGCTGCGCTGCACTTTTTCCAGAAGGTCTTCCGGATCGATTCCGGAAAGGAGATCCTGGTTGTTTCCATTTACGAAAACTTGTCCTTCGTCAGTAAGGAAGATGGAAACGACCCGGCCCTGATACTGCGTAAATGCGCCCTGGCGTCCGGAACGATTTTTCATTTTTCTGTTGTTTGCATTTCCGGAATTACCCTTTCTGCCTTTTTGCTGCTGAGCAGAAGCAATGTTTTCATTTGAATAAATGCCCTGATTTGAATAAAGGCCTTCTTCTTTTGAATAAAGGCCTTGATTTGAATAAAGGCCTTGTATTGAATCAGTGCTTTCATCTTCCTGCCAGACAGCAGCAATTTCATTGAGGGCTTCGCCCAGGCGCTGGTCGGTAAAGTACCGGTTCACCAGGTTTAAGCTGAGGACCAGGGTCATGGCTATGGTGAAAGCGGCCGCCATTCCAGTGAAGACAAAGCGCCTTCTGACTTTTTTGATCATTTTTAATCTCCAGAACTCTCCAGAACATAACCGGCATTGCGGATCGAGCGGATCTGCATGCGGGAGCCGATTTTTTCCATCTGCCTGCGCAGACTGGAAATGTTTACCCAGACCACATTGACTTCTGCCTCCGAATCCCACCCCCATATATGGGTCATGAATTCGTTGACGGAAATGATCCTGCCCGTATTCAAAATGAGCATTTCCATCACTTGAAAGCTCTTATTGTTGAGCACCGTGGATTTTTTTCCGCAGGAAAGTTTGGAGCTGTTTCTGTCAAGCTTCAGATCTCCTGCGGAGACGATATCGGGAGTATAGTTCTCAGTTCTGCGGAGCATTGCCCTGACCCTGGCGATCAGTTCTCCGCCGTCAAAGGGCTTGGGAAGATAGTCGTCCGCTCCGGATTCCAGTCCTTCGATCCTGTCTTCCACTTCGCCCATTGCGGTGAGCAGGAGGATCGGGACCGTCATCCCTTCTCTGCGCACAGCCGTTAAGACTTCCAGACCGGAGAGCCCGGGCATCATGATGTCAAGGACGGCACCGTTGTAATCTCCGTTTCTCAGATAGATCAGCGCGTCATTCCCGTTATATACCGTATCGACCGTATATCCGCTGCGGGTCAGGAGCGTGGAGACCCCTCTGGCCATGTCCCGGTCGTCCTCTGCTAAAAGAAGCTTCATGAGTCTGCCTCCT
>JAUNJS010000169.1 GCA_030533125.1 Eubacteriales bacterium
TCTCTTCCGAGTACTGGACCTACATCAAGGCCGGCGCGGAAGCGTATGCCAAGGACCACCCCGGCGTGACCGTCGATGTCAAGGGCCCGCCTTCGGAAACTTCTTACGATGAGCAGATGAACATGATCCAGACCGATATCGGCGCGGGCGCATACGATGGATACATCATCGCCCCTCTGCAGGCTGACACGGTCGCCACACTGATCAAAGACACAGACAAGCCTGTCATGGCGCTGGATACTACCATCAATTCCGACAAGGTCATCTCCTTCATCGGAACCGGTAACGAAGCGGCCGCCAAGGCCGGCGCCGCAGCGGCTGTCGAGGCCGCCAAGGCCGCAGGCTGGACAGAGATCAAGTGCATCGAGATCGCCGGCGTCCAGGGTGATACCACCAATACCGCCCGTATGAACGGCTATATCGCCGGCATCAATGAGAACGGCGGCGAGTTCCTTGAGAAGGAAGTCCAGTACGCGGACGCAGTTGCCGACAAGGCGACCAACTGCATGGAAGGCGTCATGTCCACTCACCCCGAAGGCGTCGCAATCATCTGCGCGAACAACGACGATATGGCTCTGGCAGCCGCGAACGCAGCCGCCAAGTCCGGACTTGAGTCCTACAAGAACACGATCTTCCTCGGCTTCGACGGACAGATCCCCGCTGCTGAGGCTGTTCTGGAAGGCAAGATGACCATGACCACCGCGCAGAACCCTTACAACATGGCTTATATGGCAGTCGAGACTATGGTCAAGCATCTCAACGGCGAAGAAGTTGATCCTGTTGTGGATTCCGGTTACACGATCATCACCAAAGACAATGCCCAGGAGCACATCGACACCCTGAAGAGCTATTCCGGAAACTGATAAATACTGACCGGGAAGGCACATAAACAAGGCTTAGGACTCTTCACCGGGCTTTTTCAGACCGGTGAAGAGTTTTTTTCAAAAATCTTACCAAACAGTTTAAAAAAGTATTACAGTGAGAGCTTTTAAGAGTTTTCAGAGAGGAGAAAAAATGAGCGGAAAACTCAGAGTCGGCCTTCTTGGCGCGGGACGCATCGGCAATCTGCACGGCACGAACATCCAGAACTTTGTTCCGGACGCGGAAGTCGTCATTGTGGCAGATCCTTTTATGAATGAACAGATGGAAGCATGGGCAAAGAGCATCGGCATCGAGAGATGCTCGAAAGACCCCGAAGACGTATTCTCCGCAGCGGATGTGGACGCAGTCTTTATCTGCTCCTCCACCAACACACACGCGGAGTTCATGATCCGCGCGGCGAAGGCCGGCAAGCACATCTTCTGCGAAAAACCCATCGATACGGAAGTCGCGAAGATCAACGAGGCGCTGGCAGAGGTCAAGAAAGCCGGTGTCAAGCTCCAGGTCGGTTTTGTCCGCCGCTTTGACCGCAGCCACAAGGCTGTGCGCGATGTCGTTGCCTCCGGCAAGCTGGGCAAACCCTTCGTCGTCAAGGTCTGCTCCCGCGACCCCGCAGGCCCGCCCATGTCCTACGTCGCGGTTTCCGGCGGTATCTTCTCCGATATGATGATCCACGACTTTGACATGGTCCGCTACCTCTCCGGCAGCGACGTCACGGAAGTTTTCGCGACCGGCACAGTCCTGACCGATCCCGGCTATGCCGAATACGACGACGTCGACACTGCGATCGTTACTCTGAAGTTCGAAAACGGCGCAATCGGCGTCATCGACAACTGCCGCCAGGCTCCTTACGGCTATGACCAGCGCGTCGAAGTCCTCTGCGAGAAGGGCGCTGTCCAGGACAACAACCACCTCGAGAACGAAGCTTACATCAGCACCGCCGAGACGGTCGAGTCCGCGAAGCCCACCTATTTCTTCCTCGAGCGCTACAACGACGCGTTCGTCGCCGAGACAAAAGCTTTCGTGGACGCTGTCCTGAACGACAAGGAAGTTCCCGTCGGCGGCAAGGACGGCCTCGAGCCCGTCCGCATCGCGATCGCGGCGAAGAAATCCCTGAAAGAAGGCCGGCCCGTGAAGCTCTCCGAAATCGAGTCCTGACCGGTTCCCGCGAAATATGATTGTTCCGGTTTCGCAAGCCGGTCCGCCGAAAAACACGTTGTGATCTGTCCCCTGCGTGAAGAGATGACAACGTGAACACATAACAATTGAGGATGTTCCGGTTTCCCGGAAACGATCCGCAGCAGGGCATTTCAGTCCTTCGGGGATGTGGCGTTCCTGAAGACTGTTGAAGTGTCATTTTCCTCCAGTGGGCTGTCGCAGTTTTAAATTGCGACAGCTCACTTTTTTCCATGATTCACGTTTTCACATGGATTCCGATTCTCTCCGCTGGTGAATCTGCCCCGCTTCCGGGCTCCGCTTCCGGATTCGCCCTGATTCCCGTTCACATTGACAACGCCGCGTCCGTTCTTTACAATAAGCACATTAAGCGCAATAGGCACAATGAAAGTATTGTCTTAATTGTCCGGGAAGCTTTTTTTCCGCGGCGCCGCGCAGGTCTTCCTCCGCAACGGCAACGGCCCGGATGCATCCACGGAACGCCGTTTTCCCCGACCGGTCATTGAGAATATGAAAATCCTGATCGCTTCAGACTGCTATACCAATAATACAAACGGCGTCACAACATCTATTCTCGCGTTGTCCTCCGCTCTCCGCCGCCTGGGGCATGAAGTAAAGATTCTCTCGCTTTCAGACAGCAGCCGGTCATTTCGGAGCGGAGACGACTACTTTATCAAATCATTCCCGTCCCTGTACTATCCGGATCTGCGAACGAGTCTGGTAATAAAGGATCCCCTGCTCGATGAACTCACGGCGTGGAAGCCTGACGTGGTCCATGTGCACACGGATGGTTCCTCGCATCGCATGGCTTTGAAAATCAGGAAACAGTGCGGCGTTCCCCTTGTAAAGACATGTCATACGTATTACGAATATTTTGCCTTCGGAAGGTTTTCGACCCTTCCGCCCCTGAAAGTGCTTTCGCGCTTTGTGGGGGGCAGATTATACCAGCAGGCAGATATCGTGACGGTTCCATCGTATAAATCAACCGGCTTTTCGTTTCTTGAAAAGATGTCTGACCGCCTGGTTGTTATACACAACGGAATTGAACTCGATAAATACCGGAACCGCTTTTCCGAAGAGGAGCGGCGCGCTTTTCGAAGACACATGGGAATTGAGGACCATACCGGAACGCTGGTCACTATCACGAGATTAAGCAGGGAAAAGCACATCCACGAACTGATTTCTTTTCTCCCCGGTCTTCTCAAAAAAAACCGGGACGTGAAATATCTGATCGTCGGAGACGGACCGGACAGCAGGCATTTGAAAAAGCTGACCGGAAAACTGAACCTCCAGAACAATGTTATCTTTACCGGCAGGATTCCCGACGGAGATGTCTGGCGTTTCTATGCCGCAGGCGACATTTATGCGGCCGACTCCATCTGCGAAGTGAACAGCATGAGTTGTATTGAAGCGATGGCGAACGGGCTGCCTCTGCTGTGCCGCGCGGACGAATCGCTGAACGGAGTGCTGGATCACGGACAGAACGGCCTGATCTGGCATTCCCGGGAGGAGTTTGTTGATTTCACCTGCAGGCTTTTGGAGGACAGCAGGCTCAGGGAGAATATGGCGCGCAGTTCCCTGGAAAAAGCCGGAAGCTTCTCCAGCGACGCCTATGCATCAGCCATGCTGGAAGTTTATACTTCCGCAATTCATGGAAGTCAAACCGGTTCCCCCGGCGCGGCACCGTAGTACGCAGGTACATAACGCGCAGTCAACGCAGCGCGCCGCAGCCGCAATACGCAGGCATATGACGCGCAGTCACGCAGCGCGCGGCACCGTGATACGCAGGCACATGACGCGCAGTCACGAAGCGCGGCAGCCGCAATGCGCAATCCCCATATCAGAAAGGAAACAGCCCCGGCGATGAATAATCCCGCAACAATGCTTCAAAACCGCGAATACATGACCAGGCTTTACAGACATCGCAGTATTATCGCGCTGATCTGCTGTGTGCTTCTGCTGATCCTGACATTTTACGGGATCGTTGCAGGCGTGATCCGGACGATCGAAAAGCTGGGCGAGAACGGTTTTTTCTCTTTCATCTACTTTACGATGATCGTCAATACGTTTTCAGCGTTTACAGCCGCGATGATGCTGCCGTTTACCATCAACGGGATTCGGAAAAAGCGCTTTATTCTGCCCCGCTGGCTGGCGGTCATCCATTATCTTGCCACCTGCTCAATCATGTTCATGATGTTCTTTGTTCTCGCTTTTATGAGCTGGGCCTCTCCCGACGACGCCTTTGGAGGCTCCAATCTGATTGTGCATGTGTTCAGTCCGGTTCTGATCCTGATCCTGTTTTTTCAGATGGAAAATGAACACATCTTTTCAGTTAAGGACCGGTTCCTCGGCTGCACCCCCTTTGTGACCTACTTGATTGTTTACTTCTGCAAGGTTGTGCTGATCGGCAGGAAAAACGGCGGCTGGCCGGACATTTACCGCATCACCAGACAGCCGGTTCCTCTGCCCGTTTCTGTTCTGTTATTGCTCCTGCTCAGTTTCGGCATCAGTACGGCCATTGCAATATGCTCAAACGCGCTGACCCTGAGACGCAGAGACAAAATGTTCCTGTTCTGGAAGGAAGACACGGATCCGGTGGAAATCCGTATCGAAGCATACGGCCTTGGAAGGATGGAGGGAATGGAAGGGACAAATGACGTCATTCTGGTTCCGATGGACATCCTTGTCTATCTCTCCGAAAAGAGCCGCATAAGCATCGACGAATTAATCAAGCCGTACGTTCTTGGTTTTGTAAACGGGCGGAAAGAAAGAGAACAAAAATGTTGAGATGCCGTACTAATTCTCCCGCCCTCTGCCCATAAAGATGCAGGCCAGCGTACCCGGACCGCAGTGCGCGCCGATTACCGGACCGACAATCTGAATGCGGACATCACGAAGCTCCGGAATACGCTGCCGAAGCATCTCTGCCAGCACAGCCGCCTCATCCGGGACATCCCCGTGCATGATGATTGCCGTCTGGTTTTCAGGATGCTCTATGTCGCGGGCAGTGTGCTCAACAATCGTGTGCAGCGCCTTCTTTTGACCGCGGACCTTCTCGACGGCCTCCATTTTCCCGCTTCTACCGATACAGATAATCGGTTTGATCTTTAAAATTGTTCCGAAAGCCGCGCTTGTAGGGGAGAGGCGCCCGCCCCGCGCCAGATACTTCAAATCGCCCACCGTCATCCACACCTGCGCGTTCATGCGGTGGTCCGTCACCCATTGCGCCACTTCTTCCATCGACGCCCCTTTCTCATACAGCTCGTGCGCGCCCAGCACCAGCAAAGTCATTGTTCCGGAGATCGACAGTGTGTCCACCACTGTGAATCTGCGCTCGGGATATTTCTCAAGCAGCTGTTCCCGCGCCTCATAGATGTTCTGGATCGTGGCGCTCATCGCCGAAGAAAAAGCAAGGAACAACAGGTCCTTCTCGCGAAGCACAGGTTCGAAGATGTCCAGATAGGCTTCTGTGGGCAGAAGCGACGTGGAAGGCACCGATCCGGCGCGCATGCGGTCCAAAAGCTGCTTTTCTATCCCGCTGCGGCCGTTGTCGTCCATATATGCGCGGTCGTCAAGCGTGAATGGCATTGAAACGACAGGGATCTGTTTTTCTTCGGAAATCGTATAAGGCAGGTCGCTGTCTGAATCCGTCATAAAGATGTAGTCCTTCTCCATTTCCTTACTCCATTTCTTGAATAAATACCTTGTAACGCAAACGATTGCCGATCCGTTTGACGTATGACAAGTGAACGATGACCAGCGAACGCATTCAATACTGCCGCATGAAACGGCAGAAAACTGCGTTCACGAGTGTATTCGTTCCGTTCACTTCATCGCTCTGTTCGTTTCATCGATCCATTCGTTTCATCAGTCCGCTCATCAGCATATTCCCCGTATTCTCCATATTCACAGCCGATGCGGGAGGCTTCGATTTCATCCACCAGTACAAGCTGACTGCCCTTTTTATCGTAGAGCTTCACGGTACCCCAGCCGTTTCCTCCGTTCCAGAGCCTGTTGTGCTTTTTGCTCCCGTCCGGCGCCTCGTAGTTGACCAGGAGCATGTCCTTTTTTCTGCAGAACACCTCGGTCTCCATCACGGCGCGGATATTCTCCTGGCGCACATGCCAGACAACCAGTTCCTCGCGCTCTTCGAAGGAGAATTCAGTCTTCACCCTGAGGTGAAGTTTGGAGAAGTTGAAGTCATATTCCTTCCCTTCGTAGTAAAAAACCCCCAGGAGCCGCCTGTCCAGCGGCACGAAATAGATCTTCGGCCGTCCGCCGCCGATATCAAAGACGCTGTTGTGCAGCTGTCTGCCGGTCTTTTTGCTGAAGAGACAGTTTCCGGAGAGCCACACCCAGGGGCTGGTAAAATCCCTTCCCCAGTTCTTGTCCGCATAGCCATAGCACTTGTCCGGCGTGACGATATATTTTCTGCCGTTATAGGTAATCGTGCCTTTATAAGCGCTCTTCATCCCCTCCGCGTGCCAGTACATGGCAAAGACCTGCGCGGCTCTGAAAGGCCTGCCCGCGCCGCAGCCCACATTGAACGCGATCTGCTTTTCAACAGACAGGTTCCACGAGAGTTCTCCGGAGTCACACATCCATTCGGGATGCGCCGCGGCTTCCTCTTCAGTAATACGGATGCTCCCCCGCAAAACGGTTTCCCCGGCAAGACAATCGGCCGCTTTGATCCGATACGGCGCTTTTCCGCGGATCTTTACCTCCTTCCACGCAAAGAAGCGGTGCAGCTGACAGTGGTCTTCCCCCCAGGTACCCGCCTTGACCATCAGATACGACGGCCGTTTTTTCTTTTCCTGGTTTTCCGGGAGCTGCCCCAGCACCGGCTCGTCCTCCCGCAAAGCGGGATTGCAGACGAAGAATTCAATAAAAAAGGGCCTGTCCTCACCGGTTTCGGCATCCTGCGCGGTAAAAGAATGCCACCACCAGTCATATCCGAGGCGCG